>CAMDEL010000146.1 GCA_945896765.1 Singulisphaera sp. GP187 | reverse complement strand
AATCGCGTCAATTTCTCAACGGATCATTCGACGGTAATAGCGTTTTCCAGCCTGCGCAAGGAACATATTCGCCTGGCTTTGTCGCACAGATCATTCCCTGTGAGGACATCTATGTCAACGCTGCCATATTTGATATTGCCGACTATCCAGGCGATTCTTTTCAAAATATAAATGCAGGTTTGTATTGGGCTGGAGTGGAAGTTGGATGGACCCCAAATTGGCTGGGCACTTTTTCTCGATACAACGTGACTTTTGGAACGACCAATGCCGGGAACCAGTCCTATTCTGGATATGGTGATGTGACTGGAGTCAAACAGAACAATTCGATGATTGGATTTCTTGGGCAGCAACAAATTGGCGATTGGCTCGGCGTATTTGCAGAATATGGATTGGGAGAGAGCACCGGCGTTGTCGCGCAGCAAGAGTTGAGCGTCGGAGTTTCAATTGTTCGTCCGTTCGGTCGTCCCGATGATGACTTTGGAATCGCCTTCGCATGGACGAAGCCGAATAATAATTACGGCAATGAGATTCCAGGCAGCGAACCGCAAAGCGCTTCTGTTCTTGAGACTTTTTATCGATTGCAACTCACCAATAGTTTGCAACTTTCTCCCGACTTACAGGTGTCATTCGATCCAGCGAGCGGCGATGGCAGTCCTGTTGTGGCGCTCGGTCTGCGGCTGAAGATGCAATTCTAAAATGCACTGCAGTATCAGTTATTTTATATAAGATTACGTATGAGCAAAAACACATATGTCATGTTGATTGCAATCATGACCGCATGTGGCGGATTACTGTTTGGTTATGACGTTGGTGTGATCAGTGGAGCGCTCTTGTTTCTTGGAAAAAACTTTTCACTGACCGACCAAGGTCAAGAAGTTGTTACAAGCGCGGTTTTGGTTGGAAGCTTTCTTGGCGCGCTCGGTGCAGGTTGGTACACGCGCAGATTTGGCGGGCGTTCTGCAAATATGTTGGCTGGCGCCATCTTTGTCGTTGGTGCATTCGCAAGTGCAGCGTCGGATAGCGCGGAAACGCTCACTATGTCCCGACTTCTCGTTGGAATTGGCATTGGCATCACCGCAGTTGCAGCGCCGTTGTATGTCGCGGAAATCGCACCGCCTGATCGTCGAGGAATGATGATCACGCTCTATCAACTTTTTATCACCATTGGAATCATGGTCAGCTATATCGTTGATCTCGCTGCCGCTCCACATTGGCGTGTGATGTTTGGTCTTGGCGCTGTGCCCGGCGTTGTGCTGGCAGTGGGAATGAGTTTCATGCCTTCAAGTCCACGTTGGCTCGCATCGCGAGGGCGTATGGCCGAAGCGAAAAAAGTTCTTGATCGCACACTCGAACCCGCACTTGCCGAAATAGCCTTGCGCGAAATTCAAGCCGATCTTGATTCCCAAAAAAGTCAGTCCCATTGGTGGCTCGCATTTCGATCGCGCGCCGCGCGACGGGCCTTGGTCATCACCACAACTTTGGCGGTGTTCCAACAACTCATCGGTATCAACGCAATCATTTATTATGCCCCACGCATTTTTCAAAAGGCTGGATTTGTAGATGAAAAAGCTGCACTTTGGGCAACTTTGGTTGTTGGCCTTGTCAATGTTGTCGCCACATTCATCACGATTGGAATGGTGGATAAAACAGGACGGCGCAAGTTGCTCATTTGGGGTTTAGCCGGCATGGTCACTTCTCTGGGCATTTTGGGAATCGCTTTCAAGCAGTTTGATGATTCGGATAACCAGAAAACTTCACAGCAAGCATCGGCTGCAACAGCGACCACAACCGCAGCAACTCCGGCTGCGAGCACATCGGCAGACGCCGCTTCGCCAAAGGATCTTCCAAGTACTGCCGAAGGATCAGAATCTCTGGCGTGGTTGACGCTGGTTTGCGTGATTGTCTATATCGCATGCTTCGCATTCAGTATGGGACCGTTGGTGTGGGTGTTGATTGGAGAAATGTTTCCTCTTCAAGCGCGTTGCACTGGCAACGCAATAGCGTGCGGAGGAAATTATTTCGCAAACTTCATCGTGGGTGCTACATTTCTTTCGATGCTCACTGCGTTTGGCGCCAGCAATACTTTTCTCCTCTTTGCCAGCATGGCCATGTTTGCACTGCTTTTCGTGTTGTTTTTCCTTCCCGAAACGGCGGGGCGAACATTGGAAGAAATCGAGCGCGACTTGGGCGAAGGGACACCGTCTGGTCAGCACCCAGTTCGGTAATCAAATTTGAACATTACCGCTCAAAGAACTGGCAGCACGCTTTCGGTTGCGGTGATTGGAAAACTCGACACGACGACCTCAGCTGCTTTCGATAGTGAAATGCAGTTGGATGGGGTCAATCGCCTCGTACTTGATTTCAATGAGTGCCACTATATTTCCAGCCTCGGCCTGAGATCGATTTTGATCGCGCACAAGCAGATGAGTGCCGCCAAAGGAACGATGACGTTGATCAATGTCTCTCCAGAGGTATATGGCATCTTTGATGTGACCGGTCTTTCTAAAATTATTTCCATCAAGCGAAAGATGCGCGAGATTTCGATCGAAGGATTGAAGTTCATGTCGGCGGGTGTTTGCGGAGAGTGCTATCGACTCGATCAAGACACGGTCGTCAAGCTTTATCACGAAGGGGTGGATGCTTCGATCGCAGAGCAAGAAAAGCAGTTTGCACAAGCGGCGTTTTTGATGGGTATCCCCACGGCGATTTCCTACGATGTCGTTTCATGCGGAAAGAGAACGGGGATCGTTTTTGAGATGCTCGACGCCGAACTCTTCAGCACGGTCATCAACGGCGATTTAGGCAATATTGATCAGCACGCGAAGGTGTTGTCAGATGTTGCAAAGACACTTCATGCCGCCAAGGGTGATCCCGCAATTCTGCCGAATATGAAAGCGCAGTTTCGCGGCTACATCAACCAGATGGATGGATTGTTGACTCCCGAAGACATTGCGCTTCTGATGAGGAATCTGGAATTCATGCCAGATTCGGAAACCTGTGTTCATTTCGATCTGCACTCCAGCAACATCATGATCCAGAACGGCGAGCCGATCATTATTGACATGGGGGATTTTTCGATCGGCAGTTATCTGTTCGATGTTGGACTCATGTACACCCTGTATGGCTCAGAAGAACTCGGACTCAGCATCATGGCAACGAAAATTCCCAACGACAAGGGGTTGGAGATTTGGAAAAGTTTTGAGAAGCATTATTTTGCGGACAAATCTGACGAAGAGCGTGCATATTTTCACGACAACAGATATTTCTTCGCATCTCTGCGAATCATTTTTGTGATCACGTTCCTGCCGAAACTGCGAGAAGACTGCCTGAAGATGATGAAAGATATTTTGCTGCCTCGGATTCGATCTGCTCAAGCAGTTTGAGCTGGAATTCGTTCGTTTTCCGCATTGCGCATCGGGGGATTGTGCGGTTGCGCAGCAATTTGCTCGGATGCGGGCATTCGACGAGCGGAAGTTGAGCCGCTGCCATCAAAATTTTGCACATTCCCTTTCGCCTGAGCGAGTTTTCTTGTTCAATATGCTCCATGCATATTTCACGCCGATCGTTCGTGGCCGCATCACTCGCCGCGCCATTTGCACTCAGTTCGGTCTTGAGCCTTCGCAAGAACCAACCTTGGAAGAGTGACAAACTCCGAATTGCCAAAGTGGGTTGCGGCGGCATGGGATCGGCCGATCTCTCAGAAGTGGCAAAGCACAAGTCGGTGGAGATTGTTGCGCTCTGCGATATTGATCGCAGACAACTTGACATGCTTCGGCTTGGTGGCAAGGGCGAAGACGGAAAGCCGATTGCTCCACTCTTTGCTTCCGCCGTTGCATTCGCTGATTGGCGCGAGATGTACGCAACGATGTCCGACAAGTTTGATGCAGTTGTTGTCAGCACTGCAGATCACATGCATGCACCGATTGCGATGGAAGCGCTCAACCGAGGCAAGCACGTTTATTGTCAGAAGCCTCTCGCACAAGGTGCATATGAAAATCGGCGATTGGCGGAAGTCGCCGCTTCAAAGAAAAATGTAGTGACCCAGATGGGCACGCAGCGCATTGCTACAAAGTGGCGTCGCTATGGCGCGAAATTGTTGCGTGATGGAGCGATTGGGCCAGTGAAGGAAATCTACGCATGGACAAATCGGCCTGCAGGTTGGTGGCCGCAGGGCAATCCTCGTCCACAAGGGAGCGATCCGATTCCTGAGTGGCTCTCGTGGGATTTATTCTTGGGAGTCGCTCCATCTCGTCCTTTCAAAAAGGGATACACGCCTTTCGATTGGCGCGGCACGATTGATTGGGGAACTGGCGCATTCGGCGACATGGGTTGCCATATGTTGGATGTTCCGTTTTATGAATTGCAACTTGGCCGACCACTCACCGCGTACTGCACGCCAGTGAAGCCTTCGACCGATCAATTTCCTGAAAGTGAATCCGTTGTGATGACATATGCGCCAACGCCCAAGACTGCAAAGACTGGTCTCACGCTGAAATGGTTTGATGGTGGACAGTTTCCAGATTTCAAGGCTCTTGGATTACCAACAGGATGGGAAGGCGGTAAGGAAGCGGAAGATGTTGTGAAGGGCGATGGCGGTGTGATCTTGGTCGGCGAAAAAGGAATCATGTGGTTCCCAATCGAGCACGC
>CAMDEL010000145.1 GCA_945896765.1 Singulisphaera sp. GP187 | reverse complement strand
GTGATGCGCCTCGATCGACAGAGGAAATCATTGCGTGGACGATGCAGATTTCTACGCAACTTTCGATCCCCGCGGATCGTTGGTGGGATGCAACGGCTTGGTCGGCGCCTGCGATTCTTCAGGTTCTCGTGCCACCGCGCGATGCCGCTGAGGATCCAGAGACTCAAAAGATAGAAAACGAAAAACGAATCGCTGTGATCAATGCGAAGACGCGTGCGGCAGCAGTCGAATATATGCGTGCAGTCTTTGCAGTTCTGGATCAAGATGTGCCAGGAATCCCAGCCGCAGCGCGAGAGTCTGCGCGAATGCAGACATTTGCTTTGATGACGCGAATACCCGAATTTGCACAGACGCTTCGAGCGTTGACGCTTGCAGAAGATTCGCAGCAACTCAGCCCAGCCATTCGCGAGCAAGTCAAAAAAATTCGCATTGCTTGGTTCGCTGCGCAGGCTGCGATACTTCGCAAATATCTAGAGGACACTTCGCCTCAAGTCAAAACCGCGGCGCTGGCATATGAACAATTGCAATCGCTGATTCCCAAGGAGAACGCGTACGAATCTCTGCGCGAGCAAATCCAAGCTGTATACAAGGATGCGCCTGCAGCAGCGCCAGAGCCCGTCATCGACTCCGATGAAGTTGCGTTCTATTCTTCGGTGCAGGAATACAAAAATTGGATGGGACTTGGATTGATCGCAGCGGCGCCTTCACGCGAAACGCTTCAATCCATTTCGCGCATTGCAAATTTAGACGCGCAGCAAGAAGCGATCTTTGTCGATGACGCTCGAAACGAATGGCACAAATTGCTCGAAGTCGCAAACAACCGAATCGCTGCGGCGCAGAATCGTGTCAACGAATCAGGCAAGGAACTCGTGGAAAATGCAGAGGCGCTCGACAAAGCGGTCAAGATGGTTCTGCGCGAGTGCGTGAATTCCACCAATCAAAGTGCGCAGAAATTGGACAAGCGAATTGCGGAAAACCTGACAAGTCAAGCGTCGGTTCTTGGCGGACACATCGAGCCCGCGGCAACTCTCTGGCGAGTGCTGCGCAGATATCCAACGAAAGATCGTGTGGTCGATCCAAACTTTGGACAAAAGGGTCTTCGCTGTTTCCAAAGCATTGCACCAGCATCGATCGCCGTGCTTGCAATCGATCGCGAATTGCCGATTGCGACTCGGCAGGTACTCATCGACTTGATCGTTGTTCATGCAGAAGAACTGATCGCAGCGGCGGACGCCACCGAGATCGCGCGCAACACAGCAGTCGATCGAATTCTGCGCGCGCTTGCGATGCAGCAGGACCCTGACAAAGGCAAATCGATGTTCGAACAAGCGATCAGCGATTTTCGAATCGTCAATGATCGCTGGGGAAATCTTCAACAATCACTCGTCGACCAAGCGGCCGACATTCTCCCCGCAAATGAAGCGCATGCGCTGCGATATCGCCGCGCCCAGTTGCTCGTTCCAGAAATATTTTATGGCGGATCGAATCCATTTGCGCAGGATCGATTGCAATCTGTCACTCGCGCGGGATCACTCTTGGGCACAAATGATCGCGCGCTTGCACTTGCTCTTGAAATGGACGACCTTGCACTGCTCGATTCGATCAACAAGCGACTTGCTCTCGATCCAACTGCACAACCATCAAACGAGGAATTGAGCGCGCTCTATAAATCAGACGAAGCGCTCGCCGAGCAATCGATGCGGCGAATTGATCGCGCATCACGCGCGCAACTGCTGGACACGAATCAACGACCTTGACGCGCCGCGACTTCGTCGACCTTCTTCATAATGAAAAGGTAATTGAATCCGCGCAGAAAAAAGTTTCCTTCTTCGGCAGCTTTATTGAAGTTGCCTTTGCCCAGCGATGCGTTGTGTCGCACCACACTGATGACATCAACCGGTTGAAATCGTTTGCGAAGTCGTGCGAAGAGTTCAAATCCAATCGGCATGAAAATCCCATTGCCCGATCCCTTTTCTCCTCGTCGCTTGCGCCACGAATCGCTGACATAGAGCGCCATATATCTGCGGTCTTTCAATGTTCGGTGCAATTCCTTGATGACCAAATCCATCGCGGCGTAATACTCTTTGCCACCATCATCGCCCGACGCATCCAATTTGCCGATGCATCTTGGATCATCGGAGTAATCAACGTGCGTGGAATATGGCGGATCAATAAATGCGAAATCCACCGATGAATCAGCCAGTGGAATCTTGCGCGCATCGGCTTGCGAAATGTCGGGGCGCGTCGGAACGAGATCGAATCCAATCCCCTTTCGCCCAACATCTGTGCAGACATCAAGCGTTGTCCCGCTTCCGCACATCGGATCGAGAATCGTGTCGCCCTCGCGGGTGTACCGCTTCAATAATTGCCAGATGACCCACGACGGTGTCGCACCAACATAATTCTTATCCCCCTGCATCCGCGAACCATCGGCGGCGTCATAATGCTGACTGGGATATTCCCAAAGCGTGGTGGTTTGAATCCGAAGCGTCGGGCGTTTTACAAATGCCACGCTGCCACCAGAATCGACATATCGCGTCCGTCGACCCATCCATCGCCATCGATATCTGCAAGGCATTCGCCTCGCTTGACGCATCGTCCCCAATTCGAAAGCAAGAGTGTCAAATCTGCAGCATCGACTCTTCCATCGAGATTGATGTCCGCTGGATTTGGAGTGCGATGAATTTCGATCACTTCAGTCCAAATCACTTGTTCTCCGCGCATCACGATGATCGTCGCTTTGGAATCGACCGGACCACCTTCTGGGACAACAACAAGAAATGGAATTTCGATTTCGTTCGACTTGTCACCTATTGAAGATTCCTGCCCGAGCACGATCACATCCGCGGTCTCGGATTCGACAATCACCGACCAAGAATTCGAACGAGGGTCCTTCGATTCGGTCTCGTCACGAACCGTCAGTGTTCGCGAAGTGATCGAATGTTCAGTTCCCCAAACATCAAGACCTCCCGCTGCAAGCGCAAATTGCGCGCAGAATGTCATCGCGCACAGTGCAATCAAGAAGCAGAGATTTTCGCGGGGCAGTCGCATTTGACTTACGCAGAATAGCCTGAAAAGACAAATTATGGCGCTTGAATTGCACTCTTGCCACGACTCAAAAACGCATTTTCAACAGGCCCGCAAGCAGGAATCACCTTTGTATCAACCAACTGCTGACCCAAGCTGCGCCAACGATCCATGGTCATCTGTCCGATATCTGCAGCGCCCGACGCAGGCGTGATCAACGACCGTTCCAATTCCGCCGCGATATTCATCGCCTCTAATGTCATCGACGGATTCAGCGCGGCGATGGCAGGATTATATTTTTCAGGGTTTGCGAGATATCGAATCCATCCTTGGGTTGTTGCACGAACAAACGCTTCAACGGTCGCGCGATTTTCCTTCAAGTATGTTTCATTTGTCGCGATGACCGCGCTGTATGGATTGAAGACCTCTGCAAGGGAGAGGACCTTCGCTTCGACTCCACGCAATTTCGCTTCCACAGGTTCTGCGGTGATGAAGCACTGTTGAACAGAGTCGGGGGTCACTAAAAAAGTTGCCAGCGCTCCAGAATATGGAACCATCTTCAGATTCTGTCCACCATATTTTTCGTTCAAGATTGCCACGAATGGCATTCCCGGATCAATTCCGATCGTCGAAGAACTTTTCCAAAGGGCTTCGAGCGAATCAATCGGATTGTTTTTATGCAACATAAAACCCGTCGGATTACGCTGGAAAGTTGCGAACACTGCGACAATTTCACCACCGCGCGCGCGCAGAGTCAGAACTTCTTCTCCAGAAACAATTGCAAACGGAACTTGGCCACTTGCCACAAGCTGCGCACACGGAACTTGCGCGCCACCTTTGCGAATATCCACGGCCAATCCTTCTGCGACATATAAACCATCTTGCAGCGCAGCGAACATTCCACCGAATTCTGGTTCTGGAACCCAATTCAATTGCAATGTGATCGGCGTGAGCGCAGTTGTCTTGGCTGTATTGGGGGAGGCTGCATTGGGCGCAGCACGGTCACAGCCAAACATCACGCCAACCGCAGCGACCGCTAATAAAAAAAAACGATTTACTTTCTTCATTTTGATTGCTCCAAAGAATTCACTCCTGATGCGTGCCATCGAGAAACAAGTAGCCATCCTAGGCAACTCACTGCGCCAAAGAGTGCAAAACCAACAACTGCAGAAAGTGCAATCGCTGCAAAGACCAGATCCGTGCGAGCCTCGCGCATTGCCGTCATAATCACGATGCCAAGCGGAGCGTTTGGCCCACCATAACCCGAGACGAATTCGCCCACGATTGCGCCGATCACCGCGAGTCCCGCTGCGATTCGCAGTCCAGTCACAATGGCTGGTATCGACGCAGGCAAATCCAATTTTCGCCATCGCGTCCAAGCCGAAGCGCCGTGCAATAAGAAAAATTCTCGCAGTCCTGGATCGACGGAAACTTGTCCATCAATTGTTGCTGCCAGAACAGGAAAGACAGCGACAACTGTTGCTGCTGCAATCGCTGTTGGCAAGCCGAATCCAAGCCAAATCACCAAGAGTGGCGCAACTGCGACCAGTGGAACCATCTGCAAAATTGTTGCCAGCGGATAAAGCGATCTGCGCAGAAATGGAACCGCCGCGATCATGCTTCCAACGAGGATTCCAATCAC
>CAMDEL010000144.1 GCA_945896765.1 Singulisphaera sp. GP187 | reverse complement strand
ATGATTGGGGACATTCTGCGTGGGTATCGCCGTTTTCCAACAGTTTTGGGGACATGCGTGTTGGTGTACATATTGATATTGATCCCCTTGATACTTGCGCTTGCCGTCGGTGCGGCGATCATCTTCTTTGGGGTTGGATTTGAAGTATTCAAAGATGGAGTTCAGAAACAGGACTTCGATAGTTTTTCTTTGGTGGCCTTTCTCGGCGCTGGTGCCTGGGCTTTTATTTGCTTCATTGTGATGTATTGGATCGGACTGCGAACATCCTTTGCGCTGCTTGTTGCTGTCGATGAATCGATCTCTGCGCGTGGCCCACTTGCTTGCATTGAAATGTCGTGGAAGATGAC
Source organism: Singulisphaera sp. GP187 (assembly GCA_945896765.1). Classification (GTDB taxonomy): domain Bacteria; phylum Planctomycetota; class Phycisphaerae; order Phycisphaerales; family SM1A02; genus F1-60-MAGs104. The sequence goes on along the minus strand of CAMDEL010000144.1, from coordinate 4,364 downwards.
GCGCGGTCGCGCACTTTCGCTTCTAGGACTTTTCATCACGATGGGAGTCATGATGCTTGCGACCCTTTTCGCTTGCTGTCTTCCTGTGATCGGCCTGGGCTATCCACTCGGATTGACGATGTATGGATTGGCGTACAACATGTTGCTGAATAGAGATGGATTCACAGATCAATACAACAATCAATTTGCGAACCCACCCACTGACGCTCCTTCGTGAAATTCAAGATCGAATTGGTGGCGTGCTCGTTCGACCGAGCGCTGCGCTGATTTGGTCTGGTGTGCTCACCGCAATCATGACTGGTGTTCCAGCGTTCATGGCAATTTACGCTGCATTCGCAGATCTTTTGGCGGATCCAACCAAAGGAATTGATCTTTCTGGCGAGCAATCAATCACAGAACTTTCTGGTTTGATGAGCGGGGCGATCTTGAATGTTTTTTTCAGCGTCGCTTTTTTTCTATTGGTCGCGCTTCCTTTTTCGTATGGAGCTGGACTCATCGGATTGCGCGCGATTCGAAACGAGTCACCCAAGCGATCTGATCTCTTTGCGCCATATCTTCGCGCTTGGGATTTTTCGATCTTCTCGATCGTGCTTATTCTGTCTGGATTCATTCCGCTCTTGATTTGGATTGTCCTTGCGATCATTGTGTCATTTGTCGTCAGCTTGATTTCAGTAATGAATGAAGGCGATCCGATAGGCCAAATCATCACGATCATGTTGACGGTGCTGATCGTTGGGATACCGTTCATTTTTCTCAGTATCTATTTTCAATTTCGATTGGTCTATGCCGGGATTGCGATCATCGATCCAGCCTCGGGTCGCATGGGAGCTTTTCCCGCAATTGCAAAGTCGTGGCGAATGACTCGCCGGCAGAATGGGCCACTCTCAGTCGTTGCGCTCTATGCAACATGGGCATTGATTCGGGGAACGATCTTTGGATATCTGATTGGTCTTTTCACCCGCGGACTCCCAGAATTCGTCGCACTCTTTTGCGGTTCTTATGACGTGCTTGCAGATCGATTGAGATTGCACGAACAATCTTCGCACGGCTCGCAGTGAGCTGTTGCATTCCCCGCGCCACCAAGCGCGGCGATTGCCTTTTTTTCAAGCACACTTGCGATGTCATGGCTCTGCGCGACACTCATTTCTCCAGGCAACTGAATATGCATATCAATCCAGTGCATGCTTCCATCGTGACGGCAACGAACTTTATGAAACGAGCAAATTTTCGGACAGTTTGCGCCGCTGGGCAAATGACTTTTCAAAAGTGTCTGGAGCTTTTCGATGTCGCCGTCATCTTGACGATCAATCAATCGGCTGACTGAACTTTTCGCAACGTGCCATCCCATATAAATCAACACACATCCCAGCATGAATGCAATCACTGGATCGATCCACCATATTCCTGTGAAGTGAATGATGACCAAGCCAGCGATGACCGCGGCGGTGGTCAGCGAATCAGAAAGAATATGAACACCATCTGCCAGCAACGCCGCAGAGTTTGTACGGCGCCCAATAGAAATCATCATCCATGCAAGACTCAGATTGATCAATCCCCCAATGACGACAAGCGCAATTCCCCAAGGTGCATTTTCAATCGGTGGAGAATGATCAATCAGAGAACCCACCGAGTGAATCAAAATAAAAGCTCCCGCGGCGATGAGCATCCCCCCTTCAACTGCGGCGCTGACAAATTCAACTCGTCCGTGTCCGTATGGATGATCTTCATCAGGTGGTTTCGCAGAAAGTTGAACTGCACCCAAAGTCATGACGCTCGCAACGACATTCACAATTGATTCGAGGGCATCCGACAGCACGGCATCAGACCGAGTCAGCCACCACGCCGTCAGTTTCACCCCCAAAATGACCACAGAACCCACAACCGCAATCTTCGCAATTGTTGTTTGTGTCATTCTCACGGGAAGTGTCATACCACAGTTGGGTGCGAGTCTCTACGATTGCTCTTTATGCCTCTCCCGCCAAATCGTCCGTTTTATCCGCAAGGAAATCCCAACAACAATGATGGGCCTGGTGATGACCGATCGAGCGGTGGACCACGCGGCGGTGGCTTCGGTGGTTCACGCGGTGGACGTGGTGCGCCACGCGGCAATACATCTCGAACAGGTTCTTGGAAGAAGACAGATGGAGAGCCTCGCGCAAGACCCGCTGGTTTGCGATTGGCGGCAGCTCGTGCTGATCTCGAGCGAATGATTCGTGAATTGGAAGATGCGACAAAAGCGTTATCAGCTCCAGGTGTAAAGATTCCAGCGACAAGCGTGCTTGAACACACAAAAGAATTGGATCTTGATGCAATTTTTGCGCCGTGGCGGAGAGTTCGTGCAGCACTCGCAGATGTCGAGCGTGCGTGCGTTGCTATAGAAAGATTGAAATTCCCGCCGAAACCATTTGCTCCTCGTGATTTCCCACCTAGAATGTAATTATGTTTGTTCCTTTCGCGCTCCTATTTGTTTTGGGCTTGGAGGCGACAGGGAAAACGAATACCTCAGCACCTCAGGTTGCTGCCGGGTGGGATGGTCTTCAAGCTCAGTGGCCTCGAGCAATTGACTTTACATCTTCCAAAGTGACCGAGCGTTCCGTCGGCCGAAGGTCGTGCATTTTGACTGGCAATGATGTTGATGGACCCATTCAGGCGATCGTCGTCGAGCGCAGTGGATTTCTTGCCGCAACTCTTGTTGATGGATCTGGAATTCGCTGGGGAGCTCGCGGCGTCGCTGGAAAACCTCTGCAATTTGAAATACTTCCGCCCGAAGCGATGCAAGATTGCGCGGGAGCAGTCGAAGCTCCCAAAGAACTTCTTGAAAATGGTTTGAATGGTCAAGCTGAAGGTGGAATCGCTGGAGGATGTGTCGACGCTCCAACGGTCGATGTCTTGGTGATCACCACCCCCGCAGCGCGTGAACAAGCTGGCGGAGTTGGCCCGCTTGCAGCACTTGTCGATCTTGCAGAAACAAGTGCGAATGCTGCGTATTCCAATAGCGAAATTGCGCCACGCATTCGGGTCGTTTTCGACACAGAAATTCCATACACCGAAGTCAGCTTTGGAACGGATCTCAACACGCTCGCCAGCGGAGGGGACGGAATTCTTGATGAGATTCATCAACTCCGTGATGCGGCAGGCGCAGATCTTGTTGCAATGATTCGTTCGAATGGTGAGTATTGCGGCATTGCATATTTGATGCCTGCGAATGATCCATCTGTTTCTGGAATCGGTTTCAGTGTGACTGCGTGGAGTTGCTTGTCGAGTCAAACATTCGCACATGAACTTGGTCACAACATGGGATGCTGTCACGCACCAAACGATGGCGGTGGTTGCACGTCAGGCGGACTTTTTCCTCAATCAGTTGGCCATCGATTCAATGGATCGAGTGGCACGCAATACCGAACCGTCATGGCGTATTCCCCAGGAGCGCGAATTGATAATTTTTCAAATCCTCTGGTCAATTTTAATAACACGCCAACAGGAATTGCGCCGAGTGGTTCAGATGCTGGGAGAGACAATGCGGGATCAATCGTCTTGACCAACCAAGCAATCCGCGGATTTCGTTGCTCCGCACCGCCTGGTTCATTTGGAGATTGTGATCAAGATGGTCGAGTGGACATCATGCAATTGGCAGATGGTTCTGCAAGTGATTGCGATGTAAACGGAGTCTTGGATCGATGCGATTTACTTTCAATGACGATTTGCAACGACCCTTCGCGATTTCTCTGCCCAGGTGGTGTGATCGCAGGATTACCATCGCAGGTCATCGTCGCAGATAATTTTTATGGATACGCAGTGGACACCGATGGTCACACTGCAGTCGTTGGCGCATACGGCGATGATGTTGGCGGCAACTTTGCAGGAAGCGCAAGTGTTTTTTCTGTTGTTGGAAGCACAATGCAATTTGTCACGTCACTGCGCCATGCAAATCCGAATTCAATGGATCTCTTCGGTCGATCAGTTGCTGTCGATGGCGCGTTCATTGCGGTTGGTAGCGAGACGCGTGATGTGCAGGGTTTCAATGCAGCTGGAGATGTTTCGATTTTCGCAAAGTCATCAACGGGTGCACCTTGGCAACTGAATGCGACTTTGGTCTCTTCAAACCCCACAGATTCAGGAAGATTTGGCGCGTCGGTCGCAATGCAGGGCGATGTGATTGTTGTTGGTTCTCCAGAGACCGTTGTGAATAGTGGAGCCATTCAGCGCGGCCGCGCTTATGTTTTTGAGCGGATCAATTCTGTTTGGCAAATGGTAAAAATTCTTCAGCCTCTTGATGGAACGAATCAAGGCAATTTTGGATTGTCTGTTGCGGTTTCAGATGGAGTCATTGTGATTGGTGCGCCGTATGTCACGCTTGAGGGCGG
>CAMDEL010000143.1 GCA_945896765.1 Singulisphaera sp. GP187 | reverse complement strand
ATCGGTCTCTATGCCGGCGGTCCGCGCGACGATTTTCTTCTCGAACGAGCCATTGAAAAGATTAAGAATCTCTATCGTGCCAAAGGGAATTACATGATCGAGGTCGAGGCGGACGAGACTCGCCTACTCGATACTGGGATTCTTATTTTTCGAATCGTCGAAGGGCCTCGTGTTCGAATCCGCGAAATCGTTTTCTCTGGAAATGACCGATTCACCACAAACCAACTTGGCGCTCAGATCAAAACCAAGCCTTGGGTTTTTATCTTTTCGCTAGGCAATCTTGATCAAGACATGTTGGTAGACGATGTCGCCACTCTCGATAAGTTTTATAAAGACCGGGGTTTTCTTGATGTTCGCGTTGACAAGCGCGTCGAGATTTCGGCAACAGGAAAAGAAGCGCGAGTGGTTTTCGTAATCAGTGAAGGACGCCAATACCGACTTCGATCCGTTGTCTTCGAATCAGCGGATGGCGGGCCTCGCGACACCACTCGAGTGATGCGACCAGAACAAGTTCTTGGATTGATGAAAATTCGTCCTGGAGATTTTTACACGCTTGATAAAGTTGAGGCATCGACGAAAGCAGTGACTGAGGCGTACCAAACGATGGGATACATTGAAGCCCGAGTTGATCAAACTTGGATTCGACTTGGCGAAGAAGCCGAGGTCGATATGGTCGTGACGATTCGTGAGACATCGCCATTCATCGCAGGTTTAGTGCGGATTCAAGGCAACTATCTGACAAAGGACAGTGTCGTTCGGCGGCGCGTCCGAATCCAACCCGGCCGTCCGCTCGATGGACATGAAATTGAAGTTGCAAAGCGCCGCCTTGAAGGTTCGGGGCTTTTCACTGCGGCTACCATCACGCCGCAAACTGCAGACCCGAAGACTCCAGATGTTCGCGATGTTTTGGTTGAAGTGAAAGAGAAAAACACTGGAAGCATCAGCTTTGGTGTCGGCGCTGGAACAGACACGGGATTGGCTGGAAATATCGCGCTCAATCAGCAGAATTTCGACATCGCTGATACGCCTCAAACTCTCGACGAATTCGTCAGCGGTCGTGCCTTCCGAGGTGCTGGCCAAAGTTTCGGCATTGCAATTTCTCCAGGTCTTGAAGTCAGCAACTATTCAATCAGTTTCAGCGATCCGAATTTTCTCGAAAGTGATTACGGCTTTGGAACCAGTTTGCTCTATCGCAATCGGATTTACAACACATTCACTGAAGAGCGGATTGCATCAAGTTTCAGTCTCGGCCGTAACTTCGGCGATATGTGGCAAGGTTCGGTTCGTGTCTCACTTCAGGATGTCACCATGACTGACTTTGACGGGAGCACTCCGATCGAGGTCTATAACAATCGCGGCCCTTTATTCATCAATTCCGTTGGAGTGACTTTCGCTCGAACGAATTTGGATAATCCAATGCGACCAAGTCGAGGCTCTCGATTCGAAGGAGAACTCGCATACTTCGGCGCACTCGGCGGGGGGTACACGTACCCATTGGTAGCAGGCAGTTTCACAACATGGTTTCCGCTGAGTGAAGATTTCTTCGGGCGCAAGAGTGTTCTGAAACTGAACACAAGTTCGGGGTATATCTTTGGAAGCAGCGCTCCAGTTTCAGAACGCTTCTATCTTGGTGGTCGCTCGCTGCGAGGATTCGAGTTCCGAGCGATCAGCCCGCTGAGTGCTGAGGAAATTGGAGCCGATCCGCCAACGCCCGCGTCTCTGACACCAACCGTCAATGGAAATGGCCTGGCAAATGGACAACCCATCGGTGGAACATTTCGATTCTTTGCTGGTGCTCAATATGAAGTGCCGATTTTCGACAAGTTCATCTCCGGAGTGGTCTTTTCAGACTCGGGAACGGTCACCGACAGCTTCAACCTCACCCCATATCGAGTCTCGATTGGCTGCGGCGTTCGCCTTTACATTCCTCAGTTGGGCCAAGCTCCTTTGGCATTCGATTTCGCAGTCCCCGTCGTGAAATACGAAACAGATTCAACGCAAACATTCAGTTTCACTGCGGAACTCCCCTTCTAGTTCAATTTTGGTGCGTTCTCCACTACACTCTTGAACTGTTATGGAGAAGCGCATGCGAAAAACATCCTTTATCGTCGCAGTGCTGATCGCAACATCATGTGTTGCGGGAAGTGCTGCATATACCGTTGGGAGAATGAGCGCTCAGCCATCGGCGGTCGCTAATGTCGACATCCGCAGAATCTTGGACAAGATCCAACAGCGCGGCGAGATGGAAATCGAACTGACTCAAATGGCAACTCGTTTCGAGTTAGAGCTCAAAACACGCAAAGATCAAATCGAAGTTCGTGCGAAAGAGTCTGACGCACTCACGGATCCGGCAGAGCGCGGAAGTATGCGAGATGGCCTCGCTCTTGAACAACTTCAGCTGAAGGAATGGGCAACGACCAAGCAGATGGAAACCGATCGCGAGCAAGCGCTGCGCTGGGAAGGTCTCTATCGAACCATTGTCAGCGAAGCAGATAAGTTGGCGCAGTCCGAGGGATATCAGTATGTCTTGGTCTATGACGGCACTGCAGAATTTCAACGCGACCGCCGCAACCAAATGCCACTCGCGCAGCAAGTCGTCGAGCAGATTTCGCGACGCAGAGTTCTTTATGCCGCCAAGGCAGATGACCTGACTGAAAAACTCATCCTGCGTATGAACAATGCTCGCTCAACTCCGACTGCTCCCGTTGCGCCAATTGCTAAGCCATAAATCTTGGAGACCACAATGCGAACAAATCAAATTCTTCTGCCAGTCACACTTGCCCTCGGAGCACTGCTCTTTGCTGCAGGATTTCCAACGGCTCCGACCATTGTCGCTTCAGTCGATATCGAAAAGATTTATCGATCACTCGATCAACTGAAAGCCGCTGAAGCACGTTCTGTAAAACTGCGTGGCGAATTAGAAAAACGACTCGCCACGATGACGGACACTGTCAAGAGCATGCAGGAAGATCTGGACAGTTATCAAGTGGGGACACCTGCGCATAATGACGCTATGAATAAGGCTATTTTGAAGGCTGGCGACCTGAGTGCGCTGCAGAGTTTCGCAAAGTTAAAAATGGAATCCGAACAAGCCATTTCCATTCGCGAAACATATGTTTCGATTCGCAGTACGTGCGGACTCTTGGCGAAGGAACAGAAAATCGACTTCGTCTTCATCGACGATACGGTTCCTGGGATCAACCCAACGAACCTCGAAGGAACCATGCAGCAGATCAATGGCAGAAGAATGCTGTATAGCAATCCAGCGCTCGACATAACTGATGCGCTTATCGAACGAATGAACTCGGATTTTCGCGCAGCAAATCCAGTGATGACGACACCAGCCGCCACTCCAACTGTGACTCCAGCTGTGACTCCAGCTGCGAAACCTGCTGTATCTGCGACTCCAACGACTCCAACAACAGTTCCTGCTGGCAAGAGTTGATTGATGAAACTCACCGCTCAAGAGATTACGACGAAAGTCGGCGGTGAACTCGACGGTCCAAGTGGAATCGTCGTTCACGGTCTCGGCGACTTGCGAGGATCGAAAGAATCCGACGCGACTTTCATTTCAGATGCAAATTATGCGCGCCTATGGAAGGATTGCAAAGCACAGGTCGCACTCGTTTCTCGTGGCGTTGACGTTCCCGATCACGATGCAAAGAAGCGCGCGCTCATTCATGTTGATCGAGCCGAAGTTGCGATGATCTCGTTGCTCGAACACTTTTCTCCACCACCAGAATCTCCGCCGAAGGGAATTCATCCAACTGCGGTGGTTGAAACAACAACTCTTTCCAAAGACCAAATTTCCATCGGAGCACTTGTTTGGATTGGAAAGGATTGCGTCCTCGGGAAAAACGTTGTGATTCATTCCGGCGCGCGCATTTATCCTGGCGTGACCATTGGCGACGATGCGATCATCCATGCCAATGCGGTCATTCGTGAACGCTGCGAACTTGGCAAGCGCGTCATCGTGCATGCAGGCGCAGTGATCGGCACGGAAGGCTTCGGATATCGACCATGCCCCAACGGCAATGGATTACTTCGCATTCCTCATATTGGAAATGTTGTGTTGGAAGATGATGTTGAAATCGGCAGTTGCACTTGTATCGATCGCGGAACTTTTGGTTCGACCCGAATCGGCGTGGGAACAAAGATCGATAATCACTGTCAAATAGGCCACAATGTTCAAATTGGACGATCGACTGTCATGGCGGGCTTGAGTGGCATCGCAGGGTCGAGCACGGTTGGAGATTGGGTTCGAATCGGCGCGGGTTCTGGTATCGCCGATCACCGCACAGTTGGGACTGGCGCTCAACTCGCCGCACGCACTGCGCTGATGAACGATGTCCCCGCCGGCGAGGTCTGGGGGGGAATGCCTGCGCGCGAAATCAAGATCGAAATGCGCCACATTCTTGCGCTTCAAAAATTATCGCCGTTGACTCGCGATCTGATGCGATTAGTCGACGAAACCAAGAAGAACAAAGAAGCGGCGAAGGAATCCGCGAAAGAAACTGCACGGCCATGACTTCCCTGCCTCCAAATTCTGCGGGTTCTTCAATGGGAATTCGCGGCATTGCGCAAACAAAGATTGCAGAGTCGTTGATTCCCGTTGACCGCAAGCAACACACCATCGGCACGCCGACGATTGTGCGTGGCAAAGGCCTCTTGCTTGGAGTGGATGCGGAAATCGAATTTTGTCCAGCACCTCCTGGGACCGGCATTGTGTTCGAGCGAATTGATCTCAATCCGTC
>CAMDEL010000142.1 GCA_945896765.1 Singulisphaera sp. GP187 | reverse complement strand
GGATTGCTCGGTTGGATGGCAATCTGGTGGGCAACACAAACAGTCGATCTGGCAATCACGGGTTTATTGCCAGTCGTGATCCTTCCAGTTCTTGGCGCATCAAAAGCGGAGCAAGTACTTGCGCCATATGCCAACGATGTGATCTTTCTTTTTGCAGGAGGATGCATACTTGGAATTGCAATACAGCGTCATGGCTTAGGTTTGAAATTTCTCAAGATTGCTATACGAATTATTGGAGATTCGCCAAATCGCATCATCGCCGCATTCTTGTTGGTGACAGCACTTGTCAGTGCATGGGTTTCCAATACTGCGACCGCCGCGATGATGTTGCCACTTGGGATGGCAGCAACTGCGATCTATTCCAACGCAGAAAACGCAGATTCTGCTTCTTCCAAGGCCATTTCGAATTTTCAGCGGGCGATTCTCTTGGCAATTGCATACGGAGCAAGCATCGGTGGCGTGATGACAGTTCTTGGGAGTCCACCAAATCCGATTGGCGCTGAATGGATCAACGCGAATGGTGGAAAAATGGATTTCGTGAAGTGGGCATCGATCGGAGTACCGACGGCAATACTAATGATGATCGCCGCACAAGTGATTTTCATTTGGGCGTTCCCGCTTCATGGTCTGCCTCGACCGAAGGGGGAACTTGATGTTGATCGCAAAGGAACTGGTTTGTCTCGCGCCGCAAAATTGACATTGCTCGTCTTTCTTGCGGCTGTCGTTACGTGGGTCTGCGCACCTTTCATAAAGTCTGTTGTTCCTGACTTGATATTGAAAGACGGAGTGATTGCTATCGCTGCTGCTCTCGCACTTTTTATTATTCCTGCAGCACGCGGAAGTTCGCAAGCAATCGTGCCGTGGTCGGAGACTGGGAAGTTGCCTTGGGGGGTATTCATTCTCTTTGGCGGTGGATTGTCTCTCGCCGAAGCAATGCAGCGCACTGGGGTTTCGCAGATGATTGCTCAGAGTGTTACCGGAATCGGTGGAATGCCCGAACCACTCGTCATTGCAATTGTCGCTGCAGTAATGATTTTTGCGAGTGAAATCGCATCAAATACAGCACTCGCCGCAACGGCGGTCCCAATCGTCGGAGCAATGGCTCCTGGACTTGGCATTGCTCCAGAGAAATTGGTGATCACCGCCGTGCTTGGCGCAAGCCTCGCATTCATGCTTCCCGTGGGAACACCACCCAACGCACTCGTGTTTTCAACGGGACTTGTCCCGATGCGCGAAATGCTCAGAGTCGGCTTCGTGCTGAATCTCTGCGCGATTGTCGTGATCACGCTCGTGTGCAGTTTGCTTTTGTGATGTGCCTTCGTGTTCGCAGTTCAACGACCTTGCGTTCTGCGCGACATTGATCGACCTGCAACCGATGGACCTCGATGCGCATGTGGCATTTTTGGTGCGTACGATTGTTCGGGCGCATGTTGACGCTGAGGCGAATGTCCTCGTTGCGGAGAGTTGCGACGTTGTGGATTCGCTGGTGGCTTTGCTTGGATTGACTGCGCCGGTGCTTGTGGCATCGGTGGCAGAGATGTTGGCAGCGGCAAGAGAGGAATCTGCTTGCGCGTCAATTTCTCCACGCTTCGAAGAAGTCCACGCTCTTCAGTCGAGCAGAATGTGATCGCAATTCCAGAAGCACCTGCACGAGCTGTGCGACCAATGCGATGCACATACGCCTCGGGCTCCATCGGAAGATCGAAGTTGATCACATGCGTGATGCCGTCAACATCAATTCCGCGTGCTGCAATATCAGTCGCAACAAGCACGGGAGATTCACCAGATCGGAATGCCTCGAGGGCGCGAATTCGATGATTTTGAGCCTTATTACCGTGGATTGCCTGCGCACTTACGCCAGCAGCATGCAGTCGTTTCACAACGCGATCTGCGCCATGCTTGGTCTTCATAAACACAAGAGTTCGCTCGACGCCTTTCGAAGCAAGCACGTACAGCAACAACTGAGTCTTCTGCGCGGTTGAGACTTGATAGAGATGTTGTTCGATGCGGTCCACGGTTGACGAAGCAGGGGTGACCGCAACGCGTACAGGATCCTTCATAAAAGAATCCGCAAGATGCTTGATCTCACTTGGCATCGTTGCAGAAAAAAGCATCGTCTGTCGTTTGGTCGGTACGGCAGCCATGATGCGGCGAATCGGGTCGATGAAACCCATGTCAAGCATTCGGTCCGCTTCATCAAGCACGACGAAAGAAATCGAACGCAGATCGACGAGGCGTTGTTGCATCAAGTCCATCAAGCGTCCAGGTGTTGCGACGAGAACGTCAACTCCGTTTCGCAGTGCATTCACTTGAGGTCGTTGTCCGACGCCTCCATAGACCACGGCACATTTGATTTGCGTGCGACGGCCATACGCAGCGAAGCTCTCGCCGATTTGTGCGGCGAGTTCGCGCGTTGGCGCCAAGATCAATGCGCGTGGTGCACGACCGTGCAAAAGCGGAGTTGCTGGTGTTGATTTGCCAATGAGTTGATTCAAAATTGGTAGCGCAAATGCAGCTGTTTTGCCAGTTCCTGTTTGTGCAATGCCCAAGACATCGCGCCCGTCAAGCGCAGGAGGAATTGCTTGAGTTTGAATGGGAGTTGGCGTGGTGTACCCCTCGGCGTTGAGAGCGTCGAGCAATGGCTTGACCAAGTTGAGTGAAGAGAATGCGGACGGGGGAGAGACTTGAGAGACAGTGTCGTGTGACAAAATGAAAACAACTTTCTAACCACTGGTCTATTCGGAGACCGTTGGTCTATGTACTGGACGGATCTGGCACCACCGCGGACGAGCCGGGAAGAAGCAGAATCAGGCCTATTGGCACTGATGGGGCGCTTCCGATGCGCCACCAAAAGTTGCCGGCTGAATCCCAGAGAAGTGTCGCAAGCAAAGTGCTGCAACCTGAGGCTTACCGGCGGGGTGTAAAGACTATAGCACAAAAATCTGAAACACAAAATAAATTCTTTCAAACGACAAGTAAACAGATTGGAAAAGCACAATAGATTCGTACAAATCGATCTGAGTTGTGCAATTATTGACCGATCAATTGAAATAATTTTTGCATGACATGGCCGAATGGTGCTTGATTTCTCTGTTGGGAAACGTATACTTGCATTATGACGCAAGTACGCAAACGATCTCAGATGACTCCCAAACAAGCCTCGGCGTGCTGTCGGCCGATCGACAATCTGCTTGATCCAGAACTATTTAGGGCGCTTTCAGATCCCACGCGTGTGAGATTGTTTGGATGTTTAATCAAATGCGGACGGGCGTGCCTGGTGGGTGAGGTTGCCGAGTGTTGCTCTGTCGATCTCTCTGTTGTATCCCGTCATTTGCAACTGCTTGAACGCGCAGGCATTCTTGAAGTTGTTAAAGAAGGTCGAACTGTCAGTTATTGTGTGAAGTACGGCGTACTGTGTGAAATGTTTCGCTCGATCGCAAATGCGATTGAATCTTCCTGCCCGGTTCATCAACATGCGGCATAGCCGCCAAGGAGTTTGTTGTGCAAAACAATGAGGCAAGTCAAGATGCGAATGCTAATCGTGCAGTCACCGACGATGTACTGCGTGAGCAAGTGCGTGAGGGGTACTCGCGGATTGCACTGAGCGGTTCATGGTCATCCGTTGTCGCGGCGCCGAACGCTTGTTGTTCTCCAACTGCCGGTGGCGGATGTTGTGGTCCTGCGACGTTCACTCCAGCCGCTCTTGCGCAGGCGATCGGCTATTCGCAGAGTGAACTTGCCGCAACTCCAAGCGAATCGAACATGGGGCTTTCATGCGGAAATCCAACGGCAATCGCATCTCTAAAAATGGGCGAAGTTGTGCTCGATCTTGGCGCAGGCGGTGGATTTGATTGCTTTGTTGCGGGTCCCAAGGTTGGTTCAACTGGAAAGGTCATCGGTGTTGATATGACCCCCGACATGATCACGAAGGCTCGGCGCAACCTTTCGATTTATAGTGAGAACACGGGGCTTTCAAATGTCGAGTTTCGTCTTGGAGAGATTGAGCATCTTCCAGTGGCGGACGCAAGCGTTGATGTGGTTATTTCAAACTGTGTGCTCAATCTTTCGCCAGATAAGAATCAGGTGTGGCGAGAGATCGCTCGCGTGCTCAAACCTGGTGGTCGAGTGGCGGTTTCAGATCTTGCACTTCTGCGGCCGCTGCCAGAAGCCGTGCTGCGAGATGTCGAGGCGCTCGTTGGTTGCGTGGCTGGTGCAGTGCTTGTCGACGAAACACGCGCTCAGGCGATCGCGGCGGGACTTTCTGAAATCGTGCTCACGCCAAAGTCTCATTACATCGACGCACTGACAAACTGGGAAGATCCGCTTTATCGCAAGATCGTCGAAGCGCTTCCCCCAGGGAGTAAGCCGAGCGATTTCATTACCAGCCTCGATGTGACTGCGAGAAAATTGTGCATGTCGAATTGCAAGTGCTAATCAACTTCATCGCACTATTTGTCTTGCTTTGCGGCTTCCACTGCCGCGCGCATCTTCCTTGGATCCAAAGTCACTTTGAGTTCTACCCGATCGCTATTTGTCTCTACCCACGCATATCGAGTCACTTTTTGCTCGATTGTTGTTGCGTTGAATGAAACCTTGATGGTTTGACCGGGATCAACATTGCAAGGAACTGCGGGCTCGCTCGTCATTGAAGAACTCGCACTTGTGCGAAGCCGCTGAACTTGAAGCGCAGACTCTCCAATATTTTGGAGCATGAAATAGACCGTGATTTCGTACTGACCCTTCGGATCCGCTGGCACAACTGGCGGTGAATATGTCGATTG
>CAMDEL010000141.1 GCA_945896765.1 Singulisphaera sp. GP187 | reverse complement strand
CGAAGATTTTTCAATCCACAGATTGCATCGAATTCATCGAGAACGCTTTTGGCCTGTTCGGAAGTCGACATGTCATAACCCGCAGCGACAATATGGCAGGTATCCATGCAAATTCCAACGCGCTGTGGATCTTTCAGCAAATCGCGAATGATTGCGAGGTGTGAAAAGTCATAACCCAAATTTGTTCCAGACCCCGTGGTGGTTTCAAGGCATGTGATGGTTTTCCAGCCGAGAGTGTCTGCATGTATCGCATCCAAGGATGCCGCGATTCGCTTCAGTCCAGCGAGTTCATCCGCGTTTGGCACTGCGCGCAAAATGTTGGGACTGCTTGGTCGCCGAGGCGTGCCAAGATGCGCACCTGGATGCATAACGCACCATGCAATGCCCAGCGTTTCGCAGCGCTCAAGTTCGTCTCGCTGAAGCGCGATGGACTTCGACCTTTGCGCATCACCCGGCGAAGCAAGATTGACCAGATATGAATTATGACTGACGATCCGCTGCGAAGCATCATTCCAATTTGTTGAGCGCACGGCAGCGCGCCATAAATCCACCTGCTCATTGGCAAGCGGCGGCGATGACCACTGCCTTTGATTCTTGGTGAAAATCTGGACTGCATCCATTTGCAAACGCACGGCTTCTTCAATTGCAAGATGCACTCCCCCAGCAACCGAAAGATGACTGCCATAAAGCGGTTTGGTCACTGGCGGGTTCCAGCGACTAGACCATTCGCGAACCAGCGCGGCGAGCACATTCGACGATGCGCTGCGCGGTACGAACTGCGGCGAATCCAGCCTCGGCATCGACGAATGGATGTCCGCCACTGCGAACGGAATCAAGAAAGTTTTCGAGCTGCAACTTCAGCGGCTCTCCTTGGCCGACATCAAGCGCATCCACCTTGATCAACTCGAGATAATTCAATCCCGACAAGTCATCACCTCGCTGAAAACGCGCGCGAATTTCTGCCAATTGTTCTGCATTCACTGCCTTGCGAACAACAGTTCCTTTGCGTTCTCCAAAGTCCGCAGAGACATATGTGTCTTCGCTGATGATTCGCATTTTGCGTTCGGTCTTCAGTGCCAATCGACTTGCCGTGACATTCGCAGTGCATCGAATTCCATCGGGACCCGCAGGAAAAACAAGGCGTGCATTGCACACATCTTCTGCTTCACCCAGCACGCTCACGGCGTTGGCGTGAATCTCTTCAGGCTCATTGCCCATCAACATAATGAGCACATCGAGATCGTGAATCATCATGTCCAAGACAACTCCAACATCGACCGACCGAAATGTCATCGGCGAGACGCGATCAACTTCGACGAAACGCGGGCGCAAATTGGGAATGTTTCGAATCGCAACCATCACTGGATCAAATCGCACAACATGCCCAACCTGCAATATCGCAGTGCCACGCTTCGCAGCTTCTGCCATAGCGCGAGCTTGAATCTCATCGGGAGCCAGTGGCTTTTCGACAAGGCAGTGAACGCCAGCCGCAAGGAGTTGTTCAACGATGGCGCGGTGCGTCACCGTTGGTGTTGCGACCACACATGCGTCGACACCAGCAGCGATCAATTCATCCACCGAAGCAAACGCACCACATCCATATTGTTCGATCATGTCGCTGCGCCGTGCGGCGCTTTCATCGACGACACCAACCAAATCAGCGCCTTCAAGTTGAGCGCAGAGTCTTGCATGATGCTTGCCCATTCGTCCTACGCCGATGACTCCACAACGAATTGTTGAGGTTGGTGATTTCTGTGTGCCAGCGCTCATAATTCACTCCTCACTATTTTGCGACTTTGCGAAAGGTCATCTCAAGGTGATTGCCGGGATCGTGATAACGCGCATCTGACATGTATGCGCGAATCAACATTAGTCCCCGCCCCGATGGAATTTCCAAGTTCTCGTCGAGCGTTGGGTCTGGAACCGCCTCTGGATCAAATCCTTCGCCTTCGTCAATCACATGAAAGTTCGCAGAATTCGAATCGATCCGCCAACGCACTTCGACAAATTTGCTCGGATCAGCGAGATTCCCATGTCGAAAACCATTCATCATTGCTTCTTCGAGCGAAAGTCGGATTGCGAACATCGCGGCATCTGGATATCCGAATTGAGAAAGCGATCCCTCAATCAATAACTGGATACTTTCGATCTCTTTGTTATTTTCACGTAGCCGAACAGAGCCTTCTGCAACGGGTTGAGGTGCTGATGTCATTTGTCCAGCCCCACCAATATCATTTCCCGCCGAAGCCTTCAAGCGCCTTCTCGGAAGTCTCGAATATCTGAAAGAGTTTGTTCAGCTTGGTGATCGTGAAGACTTCCATGATCGAAGGCTTGATATCAGAGAGACGCAATTGTCCTCCCCGCTTTTTCGTCAGGCTATTGATTGTGATCAGAGTGCCAAGCGCAGCAGAAGAAAGATGCTCCACGCCGCGAAAAGAAATCAGCATTCGCAGAGAAGCCGCTGCCTCGACTCGCTTTACAAGTTCCGTGCTGATTTGACGAATCGCAGCTTCATCAAGAATGTCTTTGTCGACAAATTCGACACGCAGAACACCACTCAGGTCAGTAACACGAATTCGTGATGTCTCTGTACTCATGTGTTTAGTATCCCGCTCCCTTGCTTGATCCATTCAACTGATCTGAAAGTCCAGGGAAAAGAAGATCCTCGGCCTCTGCCTGGATGATGATTTCTGGACGAATCAATAGAAGGGTTGTCGTTTCCAATTTGCTTGTGACAGAATTTGTGAAAAACCGATTCACAAACGGCACCTTGGAAAGAACTGGAACGCCAACTTCGATTTCAGTTTCGTTCACGTCGCGGCGTCCACCAAGCAGAATCGTTCCCTTGTCTGGACAAGAGACTGCTGTATTGATTTGCGTCACTGCGACATTCGGCAACTGAATCGTCGCACCGAATTGACTTGATCGACCGAAATCACCTCCTCCAGCCGCTCCCTGTACTTCCTGAGTATCAAAGTTAATCAAGATGTTCTGGGCGAATTGCACCGTCATTGATACATATCGACGATCAGAACTCGTGACCGCTTCGATGTCAAGAACAAATCCTGTTCGGAGATTTTGCACCTGTGGGATGAATGCTCCCGAGGAGTCTCCTGTCGATGCCGTGACCGTCGCGACATAAGCTTGAGATCCGCCGAATGAGATCCACGATCGCGATCCGTTGAAGAGAGTCAATCGTGGCGCCGTTAAAGTCATCGCCCGTTGATCGGCTTGGGTTGCCTGAACGAGCAGGTCAACTTGCACATCATCTAGGTATGTGAATCCCACAGTCAGTGCTGGGTTTGCCAAGGATGCTGCTGCAACAGTCCCCTTCAACCCTGCGCCAAGAGCCTGAATCAGAGGAAGACCTTCCTGCTGAACTTGGACTGGAGACATTCCGTTTGATGCGGCGCCTCCTGGATAAGTCTCTCCATTTCTCCGAACTCCAAGCGGTTCGTAAATTCCCTGCTGTTGATATACAACGTTGCTTCCAACAGGAGTACCAAGTGCAGAACCAGTTGCAGCCGTATTGATTCCATTGGCAACCGCAGCAGCATCAGTCTGACCTAAGCCACCAAACGTGACGGGGTTCTTGAGCCGGCCTGCGCGACCTTTATTCACTTTCGTATCTTGAAAGAAGAAGTCGCGCAATTGAAAATTTGGATCTTGGTCGACAGCAGCATCATATAAGCCAGGATTCGCGTTGAAGTACAAATCAAAGTCCAATCCGATCTGTTCAAACCACTGGACTTCAACTGCGATGAGGCGAGATTCAATATTGATTTGAATTGCTCGAACCGCTCGAAGTTGCGACAAGAGATTCATGATGTCGCGATGTGTCTTTCGAGTCGCAGTGACAATCAGATTGCCCATAAAATCGTCTAAAACACTTTCCGACATTGGCCCCTCCCCCCCCATCCGCCATGTAGCTTCTGGAACTATAGTCTTGATGAGTTCCTTCAGGCGAGTCAGAGTTTGGTCACGCTCATCTGCAATCCCAGCGTCGCCCCCAGATCCAACTAGTGACCCACCACCACCTTGACCACCACCGCCGCCGCCACCTCCGCCACCACCGCCACCGCCAAAGCCGCCACCGCCACCGCCACCGCCTTGGCCACCTCCGCCACCGCCGCCTTGACCGCCGCCTTGATTGAGCGCAGCATCAACATTGAAATTCGGCGCATTATCAAAGTAGGGAACTTGATAAAGAAGATCACGGATGTCATAGACGACCATGGTTTTTCGCAGGGCAAGCTCTGCTGCCGATCCGATCACGATCATTCCCCTGTCAACGATCCACGACGGTCGGTTTGTACTACCTTCCCGACCATCAGCCATACTTTCTTCCTCGGTCGATCTCAAGAGCATGTCGATAAAAGAAGACCATGAAACGTTCGCGCCGTATGGCAAGTCGACTCCACAAAGGGTGTCTTTTTTGACGTTAGGCTCTGCGGATTCAAGTGACTTCCAATCTACGTAAATGGGGATCAGTCCGCCCGAAATTTGCGCTAAACGAGTCGTCAATGTATCTATTGCCGACTTAAAATCCTGCCCCGGGGGAACTTCAATATCGGATTTGCCATTTAATACTTGCAATACTTTCAAATTCTCAGGCAACTCACGAAAGCCCGATGCTGCATATTCGCCCACTCGGCTATTAGACAACGCAGGCCAATCCGCGGGATACGACATTTCGGCATCAAGGCTGCGTGGTCCAGGTCCACTGATATTGATCTTCGGCGGAATAAATGAAGCTTGCGCATCAACCGAAAATTCTGAGAATGAATACGACCGACGTCTTTGAAGTTCCGAGTATCTGCGGTACAAAATTCCTGATTGGAGAACATCACGCATTGCAAGAGCTGA
>CAMDEL010000140.1 GCA_945896765.1 Singulisphaera sp. GP187 | reverse complement strand
GAAAAACTTGAAGGTATTGCGGTATGCTTCCGCACCCAATGCGCCACGGAAAAAATGTCATTCGAATTGGCGCAATTTTGGCGATGGCCACAGCATTGGTGACGACTGCGTGCAAAGTTGGTCCCAATTATGAAAAGCCCCAAGTTCTGCAAGCTGATTTATGGACGCCACCTGTTGAAGGTCCAATCTCCGCCGCCGAGCCGAACCTTCTTGAGTGGTGGAAACGCTTTCAAGATCCTGTTCTGGACCAGCTGATCGTTCAAGCGCAGGAATCGAATGCCACGATCGAAAAATCGCTTGCGAATGTTCGAGTTTCGCTCGCGGTGCTTGGTGTTTCTGAAAGTCAATTCTGGCCGACCATCCAGACAGCGATCGAATATTCGCGCAACAAAACGAATATCTCCCTGCTCGCAGCGCAAGGGGTCCAGACATCTCCATATGACCTTTGGATCGGTGGCGCTGCGATGGCAAGCTGGGAAATCGATGTGTGGGGCCGTGTTGCAAGATTGGTCGAAGGAGCGAAGGCAACTTTGGAATCGAGTGTCGAAGACTTGCGCGGAGTGCTCATTTCTATTCGTTCGCAAGTCGGAACGACATATATGAATGTGCGAACTCTGCAGTTGCAGTTATCCATTCTGCGGAGTTCGGTGAAGAACTACAAGACGACTCTTGATCTTGTGAAAGACAAGTTCAAGGCAGGAACCAACACCCTGCTCGATGTGAATCAAGCGCAAACGGATCTCGATATTGTCGCTGCCAGCATTCCTGCAATCGAAGGCGATCTCGATGCTGCGATTTTTTCGCTTGCGCAGTTGTGCGGAACTACTTCGGGACCGATGACCATGTTGCTTGGAGAACCCGCCCCACTTCCGCAGATGAATGAAGAAATTGGCATTGGAATCCCCGCCGAACTGCTGAGAAGGCGACCCGATGTTCGAAGCAGCGAACGATTAGTTGCCGCTGCCGTTGCCAACATAGGTGCGCAAGAAGCGCTGAATTTGCCGATCTTTTCGCTCTCTGGAAATTTCTATCTTGCATCGAACCAGTTCACAGGACTCGGAGATAGCAATAATGCGTCGTATGGATTTGGCCCATCGATTTCTTGGCTCATCTTTCAAGGTGGCTATGTCAATTCGATGATTGCACAAAGCAAAGGCCAAGCTCAGGTCGCTCTTGCGGGTTATCGCGACACCGTGCTTGGTGCGATGCGTGATGTCGAGACTTCGATCAGTTTGCTGGTTCATGCGAAGCGATCCGCGGCTCTGTACGCCACTGCCGAAAAGAGCGCACAGGAAACATACAACCTTGCGAATCTGCAATACAAAGCTGGCCGAACCAATCTTGACACTTTGATTCGAGTTCAAAACGAACTTTTGGATACACAAAAGCAACTCGCAGACAGCCAAGGCTCCGTTGCACAGAACACCGTCAGTCTCTATCGCGCTCTTGGCGGCGGATGGGAAGATGGCGCAGTCAATAGGGCAGCAGAAAGATCCGCGGCAATGAAGGACCCATCATGACATCTATTCGAATACCTATCGCTTCACTCTTGATCGCATCGACACTTCTTTTGTCTTGCGGAAAACCACCGGCTCCACTTGTGCGACCGACGATCATTTCTGTGACGACGGCTGTGGTTCGTACCGAAACGATTCCGCTGAAACAGTCCTATCCCGGAATTGTCGCATCTCCGCGTTCCATTGAAATCGATGCGAGAGTCGAAGGATTCCTGCTCAAGCAAGAAGTCGCTGATGGTTCGGCAACGAAGCCAGGCCAAGTGATTTATCGCATCGATCCAAAATCATTTGAAGCATCTCTCGCTTCATCGGAAGGATCGCTTGTTCAAGCAATCGCCCAGCGCGATTATGCAAAGAAAGAAATGGACCGCAATGCGCCGCTCGTGGCAAGTAGCGCCATCAGTCAGCAGGACTTTGACAAACTCGTTGCAAACTTCGAAGTCGCCGAAGGGCAGGTCTTGACCGCCGATGCGAATGTGCTGACTGCAAAGATAAATCTTTCTTATTGCACAATGTCCAGTCCATTCGTCGGACTCCTTGGTGCAAGTAATTTTTTCGAAGGTGCAGTGGTTGGAAATCCAAACACCACAAATCTGAATTCATTGGTGCAGATCGATCCCCTCTGGGCACAGTTCAGCCCATCTGCGACTGAGTGGCCAAAATATGCTGCTCTCATGGCGAAAGGTGCTTTGCAAGCCTCAGTCACTTTCGACGGTGCGGAATCTATTTCAGCAATTGGCAAGATTGTCTTCGCCGACAATCAAGTTTCGACTTCGACATCCACGCTCATGTTGCGCGTTGAATTCGACAACCCAAATCTGATTTTCCGACCAGGCGTTTATGCCGATGTTGAAGTCGATCTGGGAGCGCAACCAAACGTACTCGTCGTCCCTGAACAAGCGGTCTTCGCTCGAGAAGCTGATCTCTATGTCTGGCGAGTCAAAGTCGACAACACGGTCGAAAGTGTGCAGATTAAAATCTTGAAAAAGGTTGGCTCCATGGTGGCACTTATAAGTGGACCGCAGGTTGGTGACCGAATCGTGGTTGAAGGAATCCAACGATTGAAAACAGGGACGAAGATCATTGACACCACCAATGCAACGCCTGCGCCTGTACCCGTAGCCCCTTCAACAACAATCGCTCCAGCTTCTGCCGCTGCTCCTCAAACAAAATAATTCGATCTCACTTCACGAAATTCACACATGGTCCGATTCTTCATCCACCGTCCGATCTTTGCAAGCGTTATCGCGATCATTACCGCGATGGCGGGAACGATCGCCATGGTGGTGTTGCCGATCTCTCAGTTCCCCAATGTCGTGCCACCGACCGTGCAAGTTTCCGCTACATACAACGGCGCAGATGCGCTGACCGTTGCAAACTCGGTGACGATGCCGCTCGAACAACAAATCAACGGTGCGGAAGGGATGATCTATATGGCATCCAACAGCACCAATAACGGTCAATCCAATATCACCGTTACATTCGAGGTCGGATATGACCTGAATATTGGCGCAGTCGATGTGCTCAACAGAGTGCAAACTGCGACTGCTCAACTTCCACAGCAAGTGCAACAACTCGGTGTCACGATCACCAAGCAATCTTCCAACTTGACACTCGTTGTCTCGCTTGAATCAACCAATGATGCATACGACAGCAAGTTTCTCTCCAACTATGCGAACATCGTTGTTCAACCAGTTCTGTCGCGCGTCAACGGCGTTGGAACGATCAATATCTTCGGGCTTCTGCAATATTCCATGCGCGTTTGGCTCGACCCACAACGCATGGCTGCGATGGGAATCACGCCGCCTGATGTCGTCAAGGCGGTTCAGGATCAGAACCAACAAGCATCGATTGGAAGTGTCGGTTCCGCTCCAACGGTCGGCTCGCCGTCGTTTGATTTAACTCTCGTCACAAAGGGGCGCTTGATCAGCGCTGAAGAATTCGCCGCAATTGTGGTGCGAACTGGCGACAACGGCGCAGTCGTTCGCATTTCCGATATCGGTCGAACAGAACTTGGTGCCTTTCAATACGACACGACATCTTCGCTCAACGGCAAATGCACGGGAACAATCGGAATTTATCAACTGCCATCTGCGAATGCGTACGCCGTCGTCGAAGCTGTCAAGAAGCAAATGAATCGTCTTCAACCACTCTTCCCGCCAGGGATCAAGTGGCAAGTCACATATGACAGCACCGCATTTGTCTCGGCATCGATCAATGATTTGATTTCCACACTTGTTGAGGCAGGACTTCTTGTTCTCGCAGTCATTTTCATCTTCCTGCAAAGTTGGCGAGCGACGCTGATTCCGATGATTGCAATTCCAGTCTCCATCATTGGAACCTTCGCAGTCATGCTTGCCGCAGGATTCACGATCAACACCCTCACATTGCTTGGTCTCGTCCTTGCGATTGGTCTGGTGGTCGACGATTCAATCATCGTGGTCGAAAATGTCTATCGACAACTGGAAATGGGTGCGGAGAACGGAACGATCGCTGCCGAAAAGGCGATGAAGGAAGTTGCAGGACCGATTGTTGCAACAAGTTCGGTGTTGCTTGCAGTCTTCATTCCTGCAGCACTCATGCCCGGAATCACTGGACAGCTTTACAACCAATTCGCTTTGACGATCGCGTTCAGCATCGGGCTGAGCATGGTCAATTCACTCACACTCTCCCCTGCTCTCAGCGCGCTCTTTCTGCAAAAACCTCACAAGACAACCTTCAAGCCATTCGTGATGTTCAACGAAGGATTCGAATATTGCACTGGGCATTACTCTCGTTTCGTTCGCTTGCTCGCTCATCATTGGTGGGTGATTGCTTTAACCTTTGTTTTTGGAGCATTGGGAGTTGTCTACTTGCTCGAACGAACACCAACTGCTTTCATTCCAAATGAAGATCAAGGATATTTTTTCGTCGGGGTGCAACTTCCATCTGGAGCGAGTCTGGAACGTACCGAAGCAGTCAGCGCGCAAGTCTTGAAGATCGTCAATGAAGAGTCATCGGTCATCGATGTCATTCAAATCAATGGCTTCAATTTCCTCACTGGCGTTGCAACAACCAACGCAGGTTTCATCATTGTGACCCTCAAGCCGTGGGACGAGCGAGATGCTTTCACCGAAAATGCTCGAGCAATCATCACCCGTTTATTCCCGAAATTGGTCTCAATTCCGCAAGGTGGGGCGTTTCCATTCCCACCTCCACCAATTCCTGGACTGGGAACAGTCGCCGGTTGGCAGCTTCAATTGGAAGATGTCAACGGCATCGGATATCCAGCGCTCTCCGCTGCAGCAAACAACTTAATCGCTGAGTTGGAAAAGCGCCCAGAAATTGCAGGGGTGACAACTCCATTCCAAGCAGAAGTCCCAATTATAAAACT
>CAMDEL010000139.1 GCA_945896765.1 Singulisphaera sp. GP187 | reverse complement strand
GATAGCGACATATGGTGATTGTCCAGTAAGCAATGATTGGCGGTATCCAGGATTCTTTTCGATGGTAGCGCGAATTTTTTGCGTCGAAGCCTCATCGCAAAGTTTAAAGTATTCAAATGCCGCAGCTGGTGAAGTCACCGCTTGCTCTCGTGTAGGCGGTGTGGTCTCAACTTTGTGTGCTGCGATTCCGAAGGCAGCATTCAAGATGACCAGTGTTGCGGCGATCAGGATCAAACGACTGTTGTAGACTTTGTTCATTCAAGAAGGATAAAGTGAAAATGAATGTGCTGTCAAATGGAAAATCTCTCAAATCAGAAGAACCATCTTGGTTTGATATTCGCGCAATCGTGATGGATGTCGACGGGACGCTGACCGATGGTGGCATTTATCTTGACGATGCTGGAGAGGAGTTCAAGCGCTATGACGCTCGTGATGGGCTTGGGATTGCGATGTGGCATCGCTCGGGTGGGAAAACGGCAGTCATTACTGGGCGAAAGGGATTGGCTCTCACGCACCGTATGCGGGAACTTCACATCGAAAATGTTGAGCAGGGAGCAACTGACAAAGTTGCAGCTCTGAATAGAATCGTCTCGTGCCTTGGTGTGACAGCAGCGCAGTGCGCCTTCGTGGGTGATGACATTCCAGATCTTGCAGTGATGCGCGAGGTTGGAGTCGCCGTTGCGGTCGCAGATGCATCGTGCGAAATTCTTGCAGTTGCGAAGATCACCACGGTTGCCAATGGCGGTCATGGCGCAATAAGAGAATTGGTCGAGATCATCCTGCGTGGGCAGGGGAAGTGGGACGCTCTTGTTGCGGCATACTCTGCAAATTCGCCCACTATCATCCATTGATGCAATCACTGACAACCCATTCAAATTTTCGGCGATCGATTTTGGTGCTTGCTTCACTGGTATTCATTGCAAGTCTCGGCGCATTCTCGGCGCAAGAGAAGACACGACCGATGATCGCCGTAATCCCAAAGGGAACGACGCACGAATTTTGGAAGACGGTGCATGCTGGTGCGCTGAAGGGAGCGTCGGAAAGTGGCGTCGATATTCTTTGGAAGGGACCTGCTCGCGAAGATGATCGCGATGATCAGATCAAAGTTGTCGAGAGTTCGGTTTCTCGCAAAGTGCAGGGAATCGTGATCGCACCGCTTGACGAACAAGCACTTGTGCCGAGTTTGAAAGAAGCGGCGACGGCAAAGATTCCTGTCGTAGTGTTCGATAGCGGAATCAAATGGGATGGTCGCTCTTCGTTTGTTGCGACGGATAATCGGCGCGGTGGAATGTTGGCTGCCGAAGAATTGGGACGAATCCTTGCAGGGAAAGGCAAGGTTGTGATGATGCGTTATGTGGAAGGTTCTGCCAGCACAACTCTGCGCGAGGATGGTTTCTTGAGCACCATGAAGGAAAAATTCCCGACTATTCAGATTGTGTCAAGCGATCAATATGGTGGCGCAACAGTGGATTCTGCATATCGAGTTGCAGAAAACTTGTTGAATAGATTCGCAGATTTGGACGGACTCTATGCTCCCAACGAATCTACGACATACGCATGTATGAAAGCGTTGACGGATTTGAAGCGAGGAGACAAAGTGCATCTTGTGGGATTCGATGCGAGCGAAAAGTTAGTTGCTGGTTTGCGCGCAGGATCGATCGATGCGCTTGTTGTGCAGAACCCCTTTCGAATGGGCGAACTCGCCGTGACCACGATGGCGAAAGTCATTCGCGGTGAAAGTGTTCCCAAAGATGTCGACACCGGTTGCACTCTGGTGACTCGAACAAATATTGACGAGCCCGCCATTCGCACAGTCCTTGAGCCTCCAATCGCTCAATGGCTGAAAAAGTGATTTCAACTTTTACATGAGTTGCGACACATATATTTCCTCGAACATATTCTCGAAATGAAATCTCCAATCTTTCGACTGACTGGCATCAGCAAGACCTTCAGTGGAGTGCATGCTTTGCGGAAAGTGGATCTTGATCTTGCTGCGGGGGAGATACATGCAATCCTTGGGGAAAATGGCGCAGGAAAAAGCACGCTGCTGCGGATTATGGCTGGAGCGGAAATCTTGGATGCTGGTTCGATGCAATTGAGCGGGAAGAACTATTTTCCAAGGTCGCCGCGTGCGGCACGAACTGCAGGAGTTTGTGTCGTCCATCAGGAACCCGCGATCGCAGAGCATCAGACTGTTGCAGACAACATCAATCTTGGTTGTGAGATTTCCTCGTTTGGAATTATTGATCGAGCAGGGCAGTTGCGCAAAGCGCGAGAGGCACTGAAATCGATTGGTGCAGAAGCGATCGTCGATCCCACCGCACTCGCAAGCTCTTTGACACCTGGCACGCGGCAACTTGTCGAAATTGCTCGCGCATTTGTTACGCAACCATCGGTGTTGCTTCTTGACGAGCCGACAAGTTCTCTTGGAAGGGTCGAAGCAGATCAACTTTGGGATGCAGTTCGCACAATGGCCAAGTCTGGAGTCGCCATTGCGCTTGTCTCTCATCGACTTGATGAAGTACGTCGTGTTGCCAATCGTGCGACGATCTTGCGAGATGGCGCGGTCGTGGAAAGTGGCGAACTTTCGACGCTTGATGATGACGCGCTTGTGCGAGCGATGTCGGGAAGTGTGGTGAAAGAGTTGCAAGCCCGCAGTACGCGTACGCATGAAAAGATTTGTTTTCAAGCTGGTTCCTTCGAGATTCGCAGGGGTGAAATTATTGGCATCGGTGGCCTCGTTGGTTCTGGTCGCAGTCGATGGCTTCGTGAATTGGGGTTGAAATCTGGTGCGGCAAGAGTGAGTGAAGATCGCCGCGGCGAGGGCTTTGCGCAATCGCTCTCGATTGCTGAAAATCTGACGCTCCCATTTCTTGACCGAATGGGTCGATGGGGCATTGTGCGTTCGAGTGAGCAAGCGCGTGTTGCGAACAAGTGGCGCGAGACGCTTTCGATCAAATGCACAGGTCCGTGGCAGCGCATCGGCGATCTATCTGGTGGCAATCAACAGAAGATTGCAATCGCTCGAGTTCTTGAGCAAGGAACTGCACTCATCTTGGTCGACGAACCAACACGCGGCATTGATGTTTCTGCGAAGGCTGCGATCCACGAGATTCTTCGCCATGCTGCGGACGATGGACATTCCGTCGTCGTGGTGTCGAGCGACACGCGCGAATTGCTTGCACTCTGCGATCGCATCGCGGTGATGTGGCGAGGATCACTTGGGGTTTCGAAGGCGACGAACGAGTGGACCGAACATTCGATCGTCGATACTGCGCTTCGAGGTGCAGGCGTGGAGTCCGCAGCATGAGTACGCCAAATTCTCTCAGCGGTTGGGCACGATGGAATTCAACTTTCAAGCGCTTGCTTGGACCAAGTGCCGCACTTTGTGTTGTCATTCTGTTCTTTTCCTTGGTCGCACCAGAGTCGTTTTGTACGACACAAAATGCGCGGACGCTATCCGCTCAGTCAGTTGTTGTCGTACTCGGAGCGATTGGAATGACATTTGTCGTGGTGGGTGGTGGTATTGATCTGTCAATCGGATCTGTGATCGCGCTTTCATCTGTCGCATCTGCGTTGGTGGTTCGCGCTGGGTTTAGTTCGGTTACTGCGGCTCTGATTGGATGCGCTGTTGGGTTGATGGTCGGTTGCGTAAATGGATTCTTGGTCGCATCGGCACGATTGCCAGCATTCATTGCAACTCTGGGAACGATGGGAATTGCGCGTGGTGTTGCGAAGTGGCTTGCGAATCAAAGCACGATCTATCCACCAGAAGATTGGACGAGTTCGTTGATGGCAAAGAATCCTGATCCTGTGTGGTTGCTTCTTGCTCCAGGAGTTTGGATCACCATTGTGATTGCTTTGGCATTTGGATTTGTACTTAGTCGAACTGTGTTTGGTGCGTGGGTGACTTCGATTGGTAGCAACGAATCCGCAGCACGACTCTGCGGCGTGCCAGTCGTGCGCGTTCGATGGACGACTTATGCGCTGTGCGGACTTCTTGCGGGAGTTGCAGGAGTACTGCAATTCCACAGACTCAGCGGTGGTGATCCAACAACAGCAAATGGCAAAGAACTAGAAGTCATCGCAGCAGTTGTGATTGGTGGTGCAGCGCTTTCGGGTGGATTTGGAACGGTTGGTGGTTCAATCGTTGGTGCGATATTGATGGCGTCTCTTTCCAATGGATGCAATCTTGTCGATTGGAATTCGCTTGGAAGATGGGGAGTTTCGACAGAGATGGCGCAAACGCTTTCGAGTTGGTTTGGATCGAGCGGAATTCCGAACTATGTTCAAGAAATTTTAGTGGGCGTGGTCATCGTGATCGCCGCGCTCGCAGATCGGCGGCGTCATAGATAATGCAATCATGATTCCATCACTCATACTGGTCACAGTCATGATTCACACGATGAACACTCAATCAACACCATCGTCGATTCCCATTCCTGCCGTCGTAACAATCGCCGGCGCGCCTGCGGCATTTGGCCCTCTTCCAAGTGCAAGGCAGATGCGATGGCATGCAATGGAATCGTGCATGTTCATTCATTTCGGGGTGAACACATTTACTGGAGCTGAGTGGGGCGGTGGAAAAGAAAATCCAACTCTCTTCAATCCAACAAAGCTGGATTGTCTGCAGTGGGCGCGTGCTGCGAAAGATGCTGGACTTCGTGGAATCATTCTCACCGCCAAGCATCACGATGGATTTTGTTTATGGCCATCGGCCGTCACCGAGCATTCGGTCAAGTCCAGTCCGTGGCGCGATGGCAAAGGCGATGTGCTTCGAGAACTTTCAGCTGCATGTCGTGCCGAGGGATTGGCTTTTGGAGTGTATTTATCGCCGTGGGATCGCAATAATCCAAAGTATGGATCGGGCGAGGCATACAACGAATATTT
>CAMDEL010000138.1 GCA_945896765.1 Singulisphaera sp. GP187 | reverse complement strand
GATCTGACGCAGGTTGCGAATGAGATGATGGATATTCGTCGTCTTCAGTTTGGATATTTGATGAGCGAACGGCGCGATCCAGCGCAGACTTCTGTGATCACCCACGATTCGATGCTCGAGCGCGCTGAAGTTGTAAAAAATGTCACCGCCGCAAAATTTGATGTGTGGCCGAGTCCAGAGCAGAAGGAACAAGATCAGCACCTGAGTTGGTTTGGAACCACCAATCGATACTTTTCTCTTGCGGTGCATGCGCCAATGATGCCGACTGCGAAAGGGGTTCCAAGCAAGTCGCTCGCACTATCGGTTGAGTCCATTCGTGCATCGCTTGGCGATCCAAGTCCGACAGATACAACAGGTGCGCCAACGCTCTTTATTGAGTTGCATTCGCCGGCGCGCACCGTTGCTGCTGGAGAGACGGCAGATTTTTCGATGGGCGTGTTTGCGGGACCTCTGGATCATGTGATCCTTTCCACCGTTCCTCCATATAGCGCGCTTGAAATGTCGGGGCTCATTGTCTATTCGATGGGCGGATGTTGCTCATGGTGCACATTTGCCTGGCTGGCAAATTTGATGGTCATCTTCTTGGATTTCCTACATAACTATGTTGTGTTTGATTGGGCACTCGCAATCATTGCGCTTGTACTTGTCGTGCGTCTCATTTTGCATCCGATCAGCAAGAAGTCGCAAGTGCAAATGCAGCGTTTGACTCGAGGTATGGCGGAGATGAAGCCAGAACTCGATGCGCTCAAGGCGAGATATGGTGACGATCCAAAGCGAATGCAGCAAGAGCAGATGCGGCTCTACAAAGAGAAGGGTGTGAATCCAGTCGGATGTCTTGGTGGATTCCTGCCAACATTCCTGCAGATGCCAATTTGGATGGCGCTGTATGCCGTTCTGTATCTGGCATTCGAACTTCGCCAACAGCCAGCATTCTTCGGTGTCTTCCAACTTTTCGGTGGTTGGAATTTTCTTGGCGATCTCAGCGCGCAGGATCGATTCATCACACTGCCAACACCGATCAACCTTTACTTTTTCTCTCTCGCAAGCATCAATATTGTGCCACTGCTGATGGGTGGCGTTTTCTATATTCAGCAGAAATATATGGCGCCGCCGCCATCGACTCAGCAAACTCCTGAACAGGAACAACAACAGAAGATGATGCGGATCATGACAGTGGTCATGTTCCCTGTCATGCTCTATGCCGCTCCATCTGGATTGACTTTGTACATCATGACTTCGACGCTTGTTGGAATTTGGGAGAGTAAGCTCGTGCGCCGATACATTGAAATGACAAAGGATCAGCCAGTCGTTGTGAAGAAGTCCAAGACGCGCGACGCAATTGGAAAGTTGTACGAGAAAGCGTTGGAACGCGCGCAATCAAAGCGTGAAACAAACAAGAAGTTCAAAGACAGAGGCTGATATGCCCGAGCCCGCGAACTGGGTCGAGACTGCGTCAGCATCCGATGCGATTACAGCGATTTCGTCACCGCCTGGTTCTGCCGCGCGCGGCATTGTGCGCATCAGCGGCGATGCGGCGTTTGCGATTGTGAATGAGCGACTTGTTGAAGGAAAATTGATCGCTCGTCGAGGGGTGCAATCCGTTCGCATCGCTGTGTCGATATGTGGCCAAAGGGTTGATGTCCCCGCACTTGCACTTGTGATGGTCGCTCCACAAAGTTTCACGGGGCAAGAGACTGTCGAATTTTTGGTCGCAGGTCATGCATCAATTTTGACGGCAGTCGCTCATGCGCTGTGCGACTCCGCAATGGGCGCAATGTGCGCGCGCCACGCATCGCCAGGTGAATTTAGCGCTCGCGCATTTCTCAGTGGCACGCTCTCCATGGAGGAAGCAGAGTCGATCGCACTTTCAATTTCTGCAGAATCGGATTCGCAATTGGATGCTGCGCGACAATTGCGCGCTGGGCGCATTCGGCAGATTGCGTTGAAAGCCGCAGAGGAAATCACTGGATTGCTTGCGCTTGTCGAAGCTGGCATCGACTTCAGTGACCAAGAAGATGTTGTTGCAATTACGGCAGTCGACCTTGCGGCTGGAATCGCCGCGGTTCAGGATGATCTTTCCGCAGCGGTCAATCAAACAACTCCTGAAGAATCGCTGCGCGCGCTTCCTGTCATTGCGCTGCGTGGCGCGACAAATGCTGGAAAATCGAGTCTTTTCAATGCACTTCTTGGGCATGAGCGCGTTGTCACATCACCTCAAGCAGGCTCGACGCGCGATGCGATTGTCGAAACCCTGAAACTGAATCGAGGCCGAGAAGCATTGCTGGTTGACTTGCCTGGCATTGAAGATCCACAGCATGCGCTTGGGCAACAGATGCAGGAACTCGCGCAGCATGCGTTTGATGCAGCAACTTTGCAATTGAATTGCGTCCCGATTTCAATCGATGCGCAGGCTATGAGTGGCTCACGAATGATGACTGTGTGGACGAAGTCGGACTGCGCAGATGATCGAAGTCTCGCGCAAGCCAAAGTGCAGGGTGGTTGCATGACAAGCGCGTTGAATGGCGATGGCATCGATGAACTTCGCGAAGCGCTCACGGCAGCGGTCGATGATGGAGGCTGGGTTGGTGGAGCGAGACTCGCCCCAGTTCTGCTTGCAAGGCACCGGACAGCACTTGCTGATGCGCAGACCTTGATGGGACAAGCGCGCAATGCGGCACAAGCGTGCGTCGATGCGGGGCGCCGTGCCGCAGAGCCTGCGGAGATTATTGCGATGGAATTGCGCGACGCGCTAGATGCGCTTGGAATCGTTGCGGGTCATCGAACTCCAGACGATGTGCTTGCTGCACTCTTCGCACGATTCTGCATCGGAAAGTAATTTTTCATTCCCTGGCTGGCAATAAATCGGCAGCTGGTAAATGCAAGCCAAGCAAATGATGCGGCAGCGTTGTGATCATATAGAAGCTAATGCTCGCAACAGCAATCGAGTTTGCACTGAATCCGCCAAGCAGTAAACAGAGTGGAATCAGGCAGGGCAAAGTGGGCCACAACAGCGAGAGGCTTATGACATGCACGCGGATCAATCGCGTCATTAAATCTTTTGGTGCCCAATGAAATGAAAGTATGGAGCTCGTGCACGCCAAGCGACGCGTGTGCCTGAATGCATGCACTCCAAGGAAGAAAATGCCGACCGCGAATAATGGATCCGCAAGCGCCGCCATAGCGGCAACCAATCCATTTTCAATGAGATCAGCAATCGCCGCCTTGGCGTGTCCGCGGCGCAAGCGTTCTATCGCGCTTGCAAGCGCAAGCAGTACACCAGTGATAACACCAATAACTGCAAATGGGTGGAGTTGATTTGATGTAGGTATCCACGCGCTTGCGGCACTCTGTTGCCATGCGCTGAATGCAATTCCAATTTGCTCAAATGGTGCCCATGCCGCAACAGGATGCGACGCAAAGGCCGTGCTCAATAAAAGCATTCCGCGACCAAGCGCCAATCCCCAGCTTGCAACAAATCCATCCTTGTCCGCATGCACCGCAGTCGCGTCGGCCATGCCAAAATGGAAAATGGTTAAACACAGAAACAATAAGGCAGCGACGCCCGGCAGCAACGCAAGAAGTGCCAAGCTCGCAAGCATGAGGCACAAATAATTTGTAAATCCCCTGATTTTTTGCCCAAATGTTTCTCGCCCAGAAAGTCGTGCCGCCACACTCCAGTCTGCGCATCCATGAGGCATCCCGAATACAAATAATGCGATCACAAACGGCCACGGCGCCATTGCTTTGGTCAATGCGGGATTGATCAATGCGCTCAACACACCAAAAAGCAAAATGCACCAAGGCCATATGCGCGCACTTGCAAAAATGAAAAGCCCCGCCTTCGCCACCTGTTCGGCGGATCTTTTCGATCCATCGAACTCGGCGGCGGCAGGCGGGGCGAATTTCAAACTAAATACGTCCAGGGACTCAGGCTTTTTGGTGTTGTTGTTGTCCTAGAACCTTTACGCCTTGGTAGCAAACCAAGCCGAAGAAAACCTTGTTAATGACGTCAGCCACGTTGTACAAAATTTCGCGCCAACTTTCGCCATTGCCACCATTGAGAGCCATCAAGAAACCAATTGGGTAAATCACCCAACCAACGAGCACGAACATACGCATCGTCTTCAAACTTTCTTGAATACTTTCAGGGGCGGACTTCATGGAATCCGAAACCTTGGTGAACAGCGTGTAGACGATGTACAGCCAAGCGCCGCATGAAACCACATACCATGTCCACCATTGTTGACTTCCAGTAACGCTTTCTTCCGCGACCCAAGCGGTGATCAACATAACAAACGACCAGAAAAGCAGTGACTTGAATAGTTCGCGCCCGGCTTTTCCCAAATTGAGCAGAAGTGGGAACTCCATCACAAGTAATGGAACCGTGATAAGCCAATCTATGTATCGGTACGCAGTTGGGAATTGCGTTATGGTCGCGCCTGCGATTCGTGTTCCATCTTCATTGAACAAGCTCGCAACGCCTTCCAAATAAATACCGCTCATTCTCCAGTAATGGAAAGCAGCAACGCCGCAAATAATGCCCGCCACAGTAATCGCGGTCTGGTATTGCACCGGAACGGTCTTGCGTTGAAGAAAAAAGTAAATCATTCCTGCGCCCATAGCGACGGTACTAAGCCAAAACAGATACATCGTTACGCCTTCCATTGAAAGGCCTGCATTCAGGGCTTTCATGGTGGTGGTCATTTCTGCTGCGAGAGTCAACAAGGTGAATCCTCCAGTGGTTCTAGTTTTTGACCAACAAGGCCAATCCCTATTTCCAGATTTGTAATGTCCCAAGGATATGCACGCTTCTGTTCTGGCGAGGCTTGAAAAGAAAATAACAAGAATTTTAGAAGAACCTAAAAACTTTAAATTTTTGGATTTATTATGGCCTTATATTTTGCGTTTGCAGTATTT
>CAMDEL010000137.1 GCA_945896765.1 Singulisphaera sp. GP187 | reverse complement strand
CCAAAGTCACTGCGCTTTATTTCGAAAGAGGCTTCAAATCCAGCGCGAGTTTTACCGCCGAGTTTAGAAATTGACGAGCATTCGACAGACACTGTGACTCGTTTTTTTACGCCGTGAATCGTCAGGTCTCCAACAACTTCGAATCGACCACTTTCGATATGTTTTGCACTGATACTGACAAAAGTCATTTGTGGAAATTCAACAGAGTTAAAAAAGTCTGGACTTTTTAAATGTCGGTCGAGCTGTTCATTGTTGCTATCAACGCTTTCGGTCTGAATCGCAATGTTCAGCGACAAAGAATTCTCTGGGGTGTACTGAATACTTCCGCTGACATCATTGAAGAGGCCCCAAAATCTGCCGGCGCCCATGTGTTGCACTCGGAACAGAGCCATGGAATGCACGTCGTCAACTTCGAAGGTCGTCGGGGTATCTGTACTTTTCGTTTCTGTCGCCGACTGCGCCGATGGCTCCTGCTGAGAAAAGCCAGTCGCAACGACGAGGAATGTGGTGATGAGAGCCACGGATAACGCGTGGCAATACGAAGAGTTTTTAAATACCTGGGTGGGAAAATTATGAATCATGATTATTCCTCTCTTTCAGATTTCTTGAACTCATGCGACGAGTCACAATTATGACAAAGCGATACTAAGGCCACAATGAAGTCATTCGCATTGCTTCAAGAAAAGTCAGTCGGCATCAGAAAAGGTGGAACTGCACGTCGGAAAATCAGCGCACCACATAGGAACGATCCTGTCGCAACGACGCAGCTCAAGAAGCTCGCATCCCCAACCTCCAAACGACTGCTGAACATTGCGAAGACGTTGATTCCAATCTGCTTCCAAACGCAAAGGTGCTGCGAACAATTTGGCCGACCGAAGTGCGGATTTGACCCCATAAGTAATGGCATTTTCTACTGGATTGATTTTCGGATTAGTTGCAGTGGCGAACGTGATCTTCGTTTTAGTTCTCATGGTGTGTGCTCCTTTGTGCACATCCCATCGAACTCAATCGAGACCGACTTCAAACAAACCAAAGTTTTTAGCTTATGCTGAGTCCTATAACTTGATCAGTAATTCAGATTATTTGGGTCGAACCCCATTTTCTGCAAAATACCGTCGAACTGGTCAAGGGTGAAGAATTGAATTGTCAATGAACCTGTTCCGGCCTTACGCCCCTTCTTGATCTTGACCTTCGATCCAATGTGAAGCCCAACGCGCCTTTCAAGGTCTCCGACCTGAGCTGACCCCCTGCGAGGCGGCGATGGTGCTTGTGCAGAGGTCAGTCCAGATACTGTCTTTACTCTCTGGACCTCCCGCTCAATCTGACGGACAGACCATTCATCATGGAGCGCCTTTTCAGCAATAGCTCGTCTAGCTTGAAGGTTGTCGATCGCCAACAACGCCTTTGCATGCCCTTGAGAGAGTCGCCCTTCACGTACACAACCTGCAGAGAATGGATCGAGATCGTTCAGTCGAAGTAAGTTCGCAACTGTGGCTCGATCGAGCCCAACCTTCTCTGCAGCCTGCTGTTGAGTCCATGAAAACTCAGTTATTAGCCTCTGCAATGCCTTAGAACGCTCTAATGGGTTTAAATCCTCACGCTGGACGTTCTCAATGAGCGCAAAAACTGCTGACTGGGCTTCATCTGCATCTCTAGTAATTGAGGGGATAGCAGTCCGCCCAAGAGATTCGAAGGCTCGCAATCGCCTTTCGCCAGCGATCAATTCGTGGGTCTTTCCGCCGTGAGGAATGCGTAATTTACGAATGACAACAGGCTGCAGTAGGCCGTGTTGCCTGATCGATTCAGCGAGACTCTGGATTGCTCGATCGTCAAATTTTTCTCGTGGTTGCCGAGAGTTTCTAGCAATGAACGAGATGTTCATTTCAACTACGGCCGTTCCGGGAATTGTCTGTGTGGCAACTGGAATGTTCCCCGTGGAACGCTCTATGCTTTGAATGGTTGGATTGGTCAGTGGTGACTGAATGGCCAACGGGACATTCAACGCGATAGGCATTTTTACTGGAGTGCTTGCGGTAGAGGGGCTCTTATCGCTTTCTGGTTTAGTCGCAGGCAATGCAACCGGCTGAAATGGTTGTTGTGGGGCTGCTGGAATCAGCGACCCAAGGCCGCGACCAAGCCTCGAGGTCGGGACTTGCTTTCCAGTGGCTGGCGTGCTCGATTGTGAATTTGACGCTGAATCCGTGCGATTCTCTTTCATAACGATTCCTTTCGTTGTGTTCCACGTGGAACGATTGTGAAATCAGTATAGCGTCCCCCCAAAATTTGCAAATAAATTATCTTAGGGTTATAGGACTATAAAACCAACCTATGATTTGCCGCATGAATGATGCAGAACCAGTTCTCGAAGCTTCGACATCGGGAGACGTTCTCACTCTATCGATTCATCAAGCAACGATAAACACCGAAGATGCTTTACGAATGCAAAATGAATTTCGAGTTCTATTTCTCGCGCTGCCTAAAAATATCCGGACAGTCCATCTGGAAATCTCTGAAGTTCTTGCGATGAGCAGCCGTGGTTTCGAGACGTTGTTGCTTATCCACCAAAGTTGCGTTGAGCGGAAAATTTCTCTTACTGTTTCAAAATTAACGCCAATTTTTCACAGGCTACTTTCAAGAATGG
The DNA here is from genome assembly GCA_945896765.1 of Singulisphaera sp. GP187. Lineage (GTDB taxonomy): Bacteria > Planctomycetota > Phycisphaerae > Phycisphaerales > SM1A02 > F1-60-MAGs104. The sequence goes on along the minus strand of CAMDEL010000137.1, from coordinate 2,320 downwards.
GATTCCTTCGACTCTTAAAAATCGAAGACGCTTGATTCTTCAAAATTAATTGACGTGTAAAGAATCGCCGAGGCTTGGAAGGCGAACGTCGCTTGAAACATTTTGTCGCAAGATTGCTGCGAATTCTTCTCGAGCTTCGACAGCTCCGTGAACGAGCGCAATAGTCTTCGGTGAACCTGGCATGCGCTTGACCCACGCCAAAAGATCGTCCGCATCTCCGTGACCAGAGATTCCAGCAATGCGATCGATTTTTGCGTTTACATCAAGCGCTGCGCCATTGATCTCCACACGAGTCGCGCCATGCAATAAACCATGGCCAAGCAAACCATCGAGTTGATGTCCAGTAAACAAGATTCTCGTGTCGGGTTGATCGATCGCCAGTTTGACGTGTCGCAGAATTGGGCCTGCGTCACAAAATCCAGAGCCCGCCATAATCACGCATGCTGTCTTGATTCGATCAATCGATTCTGATTCTCGCCGCGACATCAGCGTATGGAGTTCTGGAAAGTGAAGTGGATTTGTTCCGCGCATACACGAATGATGCAATGACACTTCTAGCAAATTGGGATGCCGTGCATACAACTCGCTTGCGCGAACTGCCATTGCCGAATCGAGATAGACCGGCATCCCCTGAAGAACGCCGTCGCGCGAAGCGCGAGCAAGTAATTGCAGAATCGTCTGTGCGCGCCCAAGTGCAAAAACAGGCGCTAAAACACGCTGGTTCTTCGCCTTTGCTTCTTTCAAAATTTCGACGAGTAATTGATATTGATCAACTTGTGGAAATTTTCTGGCGCCATTTGTCGATTCCATCACCAATAAATCTGGCGCGCAATCTGACCACTGATGCGGTGCGAGCAGGGGATTCTCCATCGGACCAACATCACCAGAAAAAAGAACGCGCGCAGGTTCCATCCCATTCGTTCGTTGGACTCGCAATTCGATACTCGCAGCACCAATCACATGCGATGCATGCAAAAATCGCATCTCAACTCCTTCTGCAATCGATTCCCATTCCATAAAAGGAATCGCACGCAAAGCTCTTGCAACTCTTTCCGCATTGCGATGGGTAAACAAAATCGGTGGAGGCTCACTTCGAATTGGAATTGCAGATGCAAGATGCGCAGGTGCAAGCACACGAGATGACGGCGAAGTCCCCGCGCGATTTTCCTGAATACGCAATTGTTGCAGGGTGGCAGAACTTGTCAGAACCCGCGGTAGTAATTCTGCAGTTGGCTCTGTCGATAAAACTGGTCCTTGAAAGCCAAGCCCAGGAAGCATTCCCAAACGTCCACAATGATCAATGTGGGCATGCGTGACGAGAACCGCATCGAGTGATGCAAAATCAATTTCTGGCGCCTTTGTATTGCGCATCTCTTGCTCAGTGCCACCTTGAAACATTCCAAAGTCGACAAGCAGGTGCGCGTGAGGAGTCGTGACTTCATAGCACGACCCAGTCACTTCTCCAGCCGCTCCATGAATACGAACGCTAACACACGGAACAACTTCACTCATATCAGCGGGTGTACCATTCTTCTCCCATGCTTGTCGCCACAATCATTTGTATTGCCATGTCGAAATGCTCCATTGCAAAGGCGGATTGCGCTGGACTCGACTCTGCGACAGCATCGCAAAGCGAACGGCGTTCCGCAATTGATGCATGCGCTGCAGAAGCAAAGCAGAAGCCACTTGACTATTTTCTTGGACGAGTCGAACAACTCAGACTGCACGACTCACGATCGGACAGCTATGGCGACATCATCGCGGCTTGGAACCCAGATGAACTTTCCCAAGCCACCATCGTCGCAAAATTATTCGCGCTCTATAAGAATGAAGGAACTTCGGCCGATGCTCGGGTCGTCGTTTTGAGAGCCCTCGCAGCACTCCCTATGGATATACGACCAGCCGATCTGTTGCCGATCGAGCAAGTCACGGTCGAAATCAGCACGATTCCATCGCAAATGGCCTATGACCGCAAAGAATTCTCGGTCGCGCCCGGAAGCCTCGTTCATTTGATTCTTCATAATCCAGACGCTCTAGAACACAATTTATTGCTCGTCTCGCCAAACGCACTCGCGGAAATCGGACTTGCGGGGGATCGAATGGGGCAGACGCCTGAAGGCAAAGCGAAAGAATTTGTGCCCGATTCCAAGAAAGTTCTCGAGGTTCTTGGTTTAGTCGCACCTGGAAAATCCAAATCATTCTGGTTTATCGCCCCCTTCAAGCCCGCCACATATCCATATGTTTGCACCTACCCAAGCCACTGGCGAACGATGAATGGGAAAATGAGGGTTGTTGCAAAAGTCATCGCTCCAATTCCGGC
>CAMDEL010000136.1 GCA_945896765.1 Singulisphaera sp. GP187 | reverse complement strand
TTTTTTGTCGGCGTTCAAGTTGACCACGTGACTGCCATCGGATGGTCAGGCACAAAGAACGGCAAACTGCTTGCACGCATGGTGGAGTCTGGGTACTCGGGACTTGTGACTACCGACAGAAATTTGGCTTACCAACAGCAGGTCAACGCGGGACAACTCTTTGTCATTGTTTTGATTGCCCGCACAAATCGACTTGCTGACCTTGAGCCTTTGATCAAACTTGCGATCAAGCAAGCATATGAAGCAAAGCCAGGTGAAGTGCGACACATTCAATAAGTTGTGTTTGGTGTTTCTTTCGCGGGACTCATTTCGAGCGGGATTTTTTGATCGGGATGGGTGAATGAGCGGACGCTCAACTTGTCTAGTCTTGACCACAAACTGGATCTCGAATCAGGGGAAGAGACCAAATCTGGGAATGTCCACTCAACCAATCTTCGCAGTCACCATTCGCAACAGCGCCGATGCATCGGGAGAATCATCGTCGCTGCAGTCGATCATCATAAATCGCTCGCTGCCGATCAAATCACTTGCACGCCAACGCGCTTGCGCTTGCGGCGCAACCATGCTGAGAATCACAACGAAACCTTGATCAAGCAAGATGCGCGCCATCTCGCTGGCGCGCCTGAGATTCTCACTTCGCTCTTCTTCGGTGAACGCAAGATCACGACTGAGTCCTGCGCGGAGCATCTGCCCATCGAGCACAACGACGGCGTGACCCTTCTCGAAGAGTCCGCGTTCAAGTTCAAATGCGCGAGTCGTCTTGCCACTGCCAGATGATCCATACAACAAGATCGCAAGGGGCTTCTGCTTCCAACGCTCCTCGCGCGCTGCCGTACTGACAAGACTCTGCCCAACTGGTGCACGAAGCGTCGGCGCTGCTGCTGTTTCCCAGTGCGCGCGTCGTGCATGCGCATCACTCGCATCTCCCGTGCGAATCATTCCGGCCGCGCTCGTTGCGTTGGTCATCCGATCAATCAAGATCACACTGCCCGTGCCGTGAATGCGACGATATGGATCAAACGCAATAGGTTGTTCTGTCTCGATCTCGATGCGACCAATATCGTTGAGTGCAAGCGCGTCGGTCTGCTGCGTTTCGAGCGTGTCGATATTCACGCAGTGTCGCACACGCGTGATGCGGGCTGGGGTCGTTCGCATTCCACACTTTAATAAGTACGTCTTGCCGGCAGTGAGTGGTGTTTCATCCATCCACACAAGATCACACTCGAATTTCTGCGCAACGAGTGTTTCGGTTGATCCACCGAAACACGAAACAACATCGCCCCGACTGCAATCAACCTCATCGTCGAACGTGATCACAACACTCTGCGGCGCGCGCGCGAGCGAGAGATCGCCACCATCTTCAGTTGAGCGCGCGATGCGCCGCACACGCGTCTCGCGACCCGAAGGCATGATCCGCACCCGATCCCCCGCTTTCACGGTTCCAGAAGCAATCGTGCCAGCGAACCCACGAAAGTCCAGCGATGGACGAATCACATACTGCACCGGCATGCGAAATGGAGCGACTGGCGAATCATGATCGACTCGCACCTTCTCGAGCAACTCCAAGATTGGTGCGCCGCTGTACCAAGCAGTGTTCGTTCCACGCGTGACAACATTCTCGCCAGTGAGCGCACTCACGGGCACCGCGATAGGACCTGCAATCCCAACCTTGACGCAATAGTCGAGGAACTCGCTCTCGATTTCGCGAAAGCGCCCTTCGCCCCACGCAACAAGATCCATCTTGTTCACCGCAGCCACAACATGACAAATGCCAAGCAGACTTGCGATGAACGCGTGTCGACGCGTTTGTGTCGTCACTCCACTGCGCGCATCGATCAGCGTGATCGCCAACTGGCAGTGGCTCGCACCAGTCGCCATGTTGCGTGTGTATTGCTCGTGCCCTGGACAATCGGCAATGATGAAACTGCGATGGGCTGTTGCGAAATATCTGTACGCAACATCAATCGTGATTCCCTGCTCGCGCTCTGCTTTGAGCCCATCCACAACGAGCGCTAAATCCAAAGCGCCGCCCTGCGTTCCATGCACCTTGCTCTCGGCTTCGATCGCTTTTAAGTGATCGTCATACAAGCGCCCCGTGTCGTGCAGCAGTCGACCGATGAGAGTGCTCTTGCCATCATCGACTGAACCGCACGTGAGAAAGCGCAACAACTCGTTGCGCTCATATCGATGGAGATACTCGCTGACAGATTCGCCTGCAGTAAAAGAAAGTGTCATCAGAAATAACCCTCTCTCTTTTTTTCTTCCATACTTCCAGATTGATCGTGATCAATGAGTCTCCCCTGACGCTCGCTTGTCCGTGCGAGCAGCATCTCTTCGATTACTTTTTCAAGTGTGTCCGCATCGCTCTCGACCGCGCCACTCAGCGGATAACAACCAAGCGTACGAAAGCGAACCTTTCGCTCGACAACTTTTTCGCCAGGCTTCAATACAAAGCGATCATCATCGCGCATGATCAACATGCCATCGCGCTCGACAATTGGGCGGGGCTTCGCGAAATACAAAGGCACCACCGGCAAATTGTGTCGATGGATGTACAACCAAACATCAAGCTCCGTCCAATTCGAAAGCGGGAAAACACGAATGCTCTCGCCTTCATTCAGTCGCGTGTTGTAGAGATTCCACAGTTCGGGTCGTTGATTCTTTGGATCCCACCTGTGGTTGCGATCTCGAAAACTGAAGATGCGTTCTTTCGCGCGACTCTTTTCTTCGTCGCGTCTTGCACCACCAATCGCCGCATCGTGCTTGCCCGCTTCAAGTGCCTGTCGAAGCGCCTGCGTCTTCATGACATCCGTATGCACCTTGCTTCCGTGGGTCATCGGCGAAATTCCTTGTCGCACACCTTCTTCGTTGATGTGCACGCGAAGATCAACGCCTAATCGTGCAACAGCCGCGTCTCTAAAAGCAATCATCTCGCGAAACTTCCAAGTCGTATCGATATGAAGCAGCGGAAACGGCGGCTTTGCAGGCCAAAATGCCTTCATCGCCAGATGCAAGAGCACCGTCGAATCCTTGCCGATGGAATACATCAAGACCGGCCGCTCAAAACTGGCAGCGGTCTCTCGCAAGATATGAATTGCTTCGGCTTCGAGAATGTCGAGATGAGTCAATTGCATTCTTAGTCCAACACCGAAAGCGTAGCGGTTGCGTTACTCTTTCGGGAGATGGATCCCGTTCTATGGCACCCATGGCTGGTTGGTGCGGTCCTTGTGACCGCAGTCATTTTAATGGTCCGCGGTCGAGCGCCGGATATTGCTTTGCTTTGTGGGTTGGTCGTTGTGATGCTTGCTGGAGTGATCGATGCGGGAACAGCCATTCGAGGCTTTGGAAATGAAGGTCTTCTGACTGTCGCAGCTCTGTTTGTTGTTGCTGCTGGGATGCAGAACACGGGAACTATTCGATGGCTCCCGTCACTTCTGCTTCGATCAGGAAGTGGAATTCGATCGACGCTTGCAAATCTTTGCATCCCAACTGCATTTGTCAGCGCATTTCTGAACAACACGCCAATCGTCGCCGTGCTGACTCCCGCCACAATTGATTTCGCAAAACGACAGCGATACTCACCATCGAAACTTCTCATGCCGCTCTGTTTTGCGACCACACTCGGCGGAACATTAACCCTCATTGGCACGAGTACAAATCTTGTCGTCGCAGGACTTGTCGAATCTGCGATCAATACGGCGGGACCAAATAAATTGAATGGTCTGCACGCAATTGGATTTTTCGAAATCACACGCATTGGAGCGCCGCTTGCAATTATTGGTCTTGCGTATCTGATCTTTGCCGCGCCGAAATTTCTCCCTCAGCGGATTCCGGTCATCGAACCACTCTCCGATCCGCGGCAATACACAGCACGACTCGAAGTTGCTGCTGGTGGTCCACTTGATGGACGAACAATTGCCGAAGCGAAACTCCGAAGACTGGATGGACTCTTTCTTGTGGAGATACAACGGACGGGTGATTCCATTTCCGCGCCTGGTCCAGATCAAAGGCTTCTTGGAAACGACACACTTGTTTTCGCTGGCGCAGTCGAACAAATCGTCGCGTTGCGCTCAACTCCAGGTTTGAATCCCGATGGCGAAAAGAAAACTTCTACGAATTCTCGTGGTCGATTGATGATCGAAGCAGTTATCTCGAATTCATTTCCAGGTCTCAACAGATCCATTCGCGAATTCGGATTTCGTGCTCGATACGACGCTGCCGTGATTGCTGTCGCACGAAATGGTGAACGTGTGACGGGTCGTATCGGAGACATCGTTCTTCAAGTGGGCGACACACTTCTATTGGAAGCAAACGAAAGTTTTCTCGCGCGCAATCGATCCAGTCGCGACTTTTTCCTTGTGAGTGGACTGCCAAGTTCTGACCTGCGACCACAGCGTGCAATCCTTGCTCTTTCAATTCTTATCGCCATGATTGGAGCGGCAACCTATTCAGGAAACATGTTGGCACCATCTCTCGCCGCTGCGGTTGCGATGGTTGTCTGTGGATGTTTGCGTGCGGCAGATGCGCGCGCATCAATCGACATTTCGATCTTGTTGGTCATCGGAGCGGGCCTTGGACTTTCCAATGCAGTCGAAGCCAGCGGTCTTGGCGCATCTCTTGGACAATTCATCCTTGGACTTGGTGCGGGATCCGTTCTTGCAAGTCTTGCAGCTGTCTATCTCGTGACCGTCATTTTGACAAATCTTATTTCCAATGCCGCTGCTGCCGCGATTGTCTTTCCACTTGCACTTGCAACAGCAACACAAGCGCACACAGATCCGATGCCGTTCGTTCTCGCAGTGCTCTTCGCTGCGAGCGCTGCATTCGCAACTCCGATCGGCTATCAAACCAATCTCATGATTTATGGCCCCGGCGGTTATCGATTCAGCGACTTCGTACGATTTGGTCTTCCTCTGAACATAATCGCATTCATCATCACCATCTCATTGCTCGCTTGGCAGTATGG
>CAMDEL010000135.1 GCA_945896765.1 Singulisphaera sp. GP187 | reverse complement strand
GCGCAGCTCGGCGCAGCATGTTTGAGCCCGGGGGCAAATCAGTCCGCTGCCAAAATCTGCACGAACCACTTTTGAGTCCATGCATAAGTGGGCCAGCCGTGAAAAGTCCTCTCGGGGCTCAGACAGTCCTCGGCGACCGACACGATCTGATTTACGAAATTTTATTGCAAGTGCCGTCGGCCGCCTGCGGAACTCGCCCGGCAGAATTTTTCAACGGCTGGGCACGCACATCGATTCGCGTGTGCGCCGTCGGGACCATGTCCTGCGCGAGTTTGCAAGCCGAGCCGGAGTCTGCGTAGGCGAGGCGCAGCATGTTTGAGCGCCAGGATATGCGTCCCGCGGCGTTCTCATAAACCATTCTGAATTTGTTTGAGCCCGGGGGCAAATCAGTGAGCTGCCAAAAATCTGCACGAACTATATTTGAGCCCACACCACTGTCATGCGCAACTCTCACACCGCCGGATCGCCAATGGGTCGCATCGCAATCATGATCAGCCCTCCGCGCAGTGCTGTAAAGCCACCAAGTGAAACTCCAAACGCGTCCGCGAATGTTGGTTCAAGCGGTGCCCACACAATAAGTGCTGCAATTCCAGCCGCGCATGCGCACCAATCAGGAGTCAGCCAGTTTCTCTTGCGCGCGATAATCAGCGCAATCACTGCGGTCACAAGCGGAACAAGCAATGGATGTACTGCGCCAGGCGCAAACCATGCGATCACCGCAGTCAAGAGCGCAATCGCAATCCATCCGCCGAACCATGCATCCCAACTCGCACAAACACCCGCACGCCGTTTCAATCGATGGCGTGCAAAAAGTCGTGAAGGGATCAGTGTGGCAATCGCGCCAAGCAATAAAAGTGCTGCATCTGCCCACCAAATGCTTGCGATTGGCCAAGGCATTTCGATGGCACCAGAACGTTCGAGTGCAAGTGATGCGAGCGTTCCTGCAACAACCGCGATCACAATTCCAACCAATACATCGGCGCATCCGATGATTGCCCCAATCAATGTCGCTATCGAAGTGCGCCGAAATGATCGAAGGGAAATGAAAAGCGCAACGATCGAGGCGATCACCAAACAGTCACTCAACCATGCTGGCCAGCGCATGACAAAGAATCCAAAGACATCAAACCAGACGGCAGAGCCAACAACTTGATTTGTGGTCTTAGGTGTCCACATCGCAAACTCTGCTGCAGTCGGCATCGGCGATTGTCCGCTCGAAAGCGCGCGCACGAATGCAAGTGCACTCGTTCCCATTTGATTGATCGTGCGTGGATCAAGATTTTCTATCGTGTCTTGCGCGGTGTGATAATTTCGCGGCGATCCAATGAACGCCAAATTGAAACCAGGTCGCCCGCCACGCAAATAGACGGAGAAATCAGTGCCGTTTGGCATTCGTCGATACGCTTCGGCAGCAAGGCTTGTTGTTCGAGCTGGCACATTCAGCGACGCCAACATCGCGGAGTGTGCGGGCCCATCTGTGCCAGTCTCAAAAATATAGACCGGTCCATTGCTACCGCGCGCATCAAGATTGACCGTTGCCCCGACAAGTTCCCAGTGGGAATTTTCCAAAGCAAATGATCTTGCGCCGCAGAGCCCAGTTTCTTCGCCGTCGCTGAAGAGCACCAACACATCATTCTTTGCAGGCGATGCGACGAGCGCGCGCATAATTTCCAGCGCGCACGCAACTCCTGCGCCATTGTCGCCCGCTCCAGCACCAGCTGGAACACAGTCGTAATGCGCACTGAGCATCACAAACGGCGGGCGATGGTCGCTGCTCTCGCCAGGCACTCGCACCAAAATGTTTGTCATCTCGACTGCAGTTCGATTCCATCCTCGAGCAAAAAATGTTTGTTCGGTGAAGGACAACCCAAGTTCTGTCACTCGATCACGCAGTCGTTGACGCGCAGCATCATGTCCCGCCGTTGCAACAGCGCGAGAAGTTCCGTCAGCGACGAAGCGTCGCAATTCTTCAATCGCTCGATCTCCCCCGAATGCTTTCGCATCTGCCGCGGTCGCAGGAATCTGCGCAGGGAAATGGCGAAACACAGTCAACGCAATGACGCCGATGAGGCAAAGAAACATGGTGATTCGCGCACGTCGCCGTGTCGTGCGCGCGTCGGTCATGCGCGTGCCGATACGCCGTGATCAATCCCAGTCAGCTGGGTGTGACGCTGTAGATATTTCAGAACAGTCGTCATAAATGCTGCGTGCGACCAAGTCAATGGACTGACAGAAAGATGTGCCCCAGAATAAGGATCGAATTGCTCCGCAAGAACTCCTGAGAGCGCCGCTCGATCGCAAGTCCACTGCAAGAGATGCTGTGCTTCAGCAAGTTCCTCTTCAGTATGTGCTCGTTCAATGAGCCACTGCGCATACCACAGTGTGGAAATAATCCACGGATTTCCAGGAACTCGTCCAGTCTCGAATCGCTCTACTTGGTGATAGGGATCTCGTTCGTATCGCGCCATTCCTCCGACATCGGTATGCACCCACAGTCGTTCTCGCAGCATCTGCATGTGCGCAACGACGCGAGAATCATTCGCATCCATCGCATCAAAGGCGAAGAGTCCGCACGCACTTGCGTCGGCTGTAAAATCAAGTTCATATCCACCCTCTGCAAGAGGCGTTGCCATACGCGCAAACATATTTCGCTCAGGGCTCCACATATGTCGAAGCATCGCAACCTTCATGCGCTCTGCTCCTTGTTCGAATTCTGTCGCACGGTCGAGCGCACCCACCTCATGCGCGAACGCAGCGGCGGCCTTCAATGCGCCGATTGTCGCAGCCACTGTGAAAAGATGGATTCCCCGTCGCTCTTCCCATAAATCCCATGATGGAATCGGCAGTCCATTTTGGTCGCGATATCGCAGCATCCAACTCGCAGGATCGACGATCAGCGGGTTGTACAAGTCGCGAATAAATTCGACATCGCGAAATGTGCAGAAGTGTCGGCGAAGCGCCCACACAACGAGCGCAGTTTCATCTTGTTGAATCGGAAGAATGCGTTTGCCGTCCAGTGTCCATGGATGCCAACTCGATGCAAGTGTTCCAGTTGGGTTGTACTTATGCAAGAAGTACCCGCTTTTCTCAATCACTCTTTGGGCGAAACGAAAAAACTCCTGAGAGAGTTCGCTCTGTCCCGCCAAGACCAATGCATATGAAACAAGCGCACCATCGCGCGGCCACATATACGAATATGTATCGCCAGCAAATCGCGTGATGTCATAATCGTTCGCAGCAATGATCGCACCATCGTGATCGATCTGAGTGCGCACAATCAATTCGCTTCTGATGAAAAGGTCTCGCACGGATTTCGAGAGCGGCGAAAAATCAAACCCTTCCTTCGTCGCCCACAAACGCCAATACGCCTCGGTTCGAAGCATCATTCGCTGCGGAGTCTTTGTGCGAACCTTGTCGTCAAGCGCTTTCACTTCTTCATAATCTTTGCCCGCGCAAATCCAGTATGTCACCGTCGAGGATCCGCCGGGATGAAGCATCAGGGAAAATCCAACGGTCGAATCGACTGAACCCTGGGCAATTGTGTTGCGTGAAAGCAGTCCATCTTCAGCATCGCGCCACGTTCCTTCAGCATCTCGAATTCGCTTTTGTCCCGTGGACCACGTGTCGACTCCGTACGACCTCGCGCCACAACCGTTGAATAGAAAATAGGTGTCGTCTTTGTAGTGAACCAACCCACCGGTCTGTGGATCGTAATTCACCGTATCGCCAATCGCACTTTCGCCAATCGATAAGTCTTGGTGAAAAAACAATCGCACATCGCGCGGGCGATCTTGTAAATCGGTGACGATGACGGATCGAAAATAGACTGGACTCCAATAGTCCACCGCATCGCGGCAGACCAATTCGATTCCCAGTCGTTCGTTGCGCAATCGCACTTCGGTCACAAGAGAATCTTGGACATAGTTCAGCGTGCGTGTCCAACTCGGAGCTTCGATCCAAGCAAATTGTCCGTCAGCCCAAACGCCGAATCGTTGCAAGTGACCACATGTGTGATTGGGCATTCCCACATGCGGCCAATACAAATCGCGGACACGATAGAGATCGTCGAATGCGACGAGCATTTCTCCATTACCAACAGGAAGGTTGCGCGGCATGGCTCGCGGTTCAGTCTTTGAATCGGCCGAAAACCAATGAAGTGTTATGGCCGCCGAATCCGAAGGAATTATTCAGAGCAAACTGAATCGGTCGTTCCTGCGCGGTATGCGCGACGAAGTTCAAGTCGAATCCTTCGTCGGGGCAATCGAGATTGATCGTGGGGGGGAGAATCCCGTTTTGCAAAGCCAAGATTGTCGCAATACTTTCGATTCCGCCAGCAGCGCCGAGTGCGTGGCCAGTCACCGATTTTGTCGAACTCATGGCAAGTTTCTTTGCATGATTGCCAAAGAGTTCCTTGACTGCGGAAACTTCGGCTGCATCACCAAGCGGAGTGCTTGTTCCATGAGCATTGATGTATCCAACTTGATCCGCTGAAACTTCTGCATCTTTCAGCGCGTTGAGCATCGCGCGGTGCGCACCTGATCCTTGCGCTTCTGGCGCAGCGATATGAAACGCATCTCCAGACGATCCGAACCCAAGAAGTTCCGCATAGATATGAGCGCCGCGTTTCTTCGCATGCTCATACTCCTCCAACACAATCACTGCAGCGCCTTCAGAGAGAACGAATCCATCGCGATCTTTATCAAATGGCCTCGATGCCAACTTCGGTTCGTGATTACGCGTCGAAAGCGCTTTCATGGATGCAAATGATCCGATGCACAGTGGAGTGACCGCCGCTTCTGCGCCGCCCGCCATCATGACATCAGCATCGCCGCGCTGAATCAGGTGAAATGCTGCGCCAATTGCATGTGATCCAGTTGCGCATGCAGTCGCAGTTGCAATATTTGCGCCGCGCAAATTGAAACGAATGGAAACTTGCCCAGCCCCGGCATTCACCATCAATCGTGGAACAGTGAA
>CAMDEL010000134.1 GCA_945896765.1 Singulisphaera sp. GP187 | reverse complement strand
CCTGGAATGTTGCAGCATCATGAGCGGTGGGATGGCAGCGGCTATCCAGATAATTTAAAGGGTGAGCAAATTTCTCAATTGGGTCGGATATTGTGTATCGCAGATTGTTTCGATGCCATGACCAGCGCGCGCTTTTATCGTCCTGCGCGGTCGATCAGTGAAGTCCGTGCTGAAATAAAACGCTGCCTTGGAACGCACTTTGATCCAAAGCTTGGAGAGATTTTCTTGTCGATTCCAGAATCGGAACTTTTACCGCTGATAAGCACCGCGCCTCAACCTAAGGCGCAATAGATTCCGCGCTTGTCTCCACGGTTGTCTCCACGCTTGTTTCTGCGCTTATTTCCGTCCGAAATCCGCAGGATTCTCGCCCCGCGCTGATGTGTCCCACCGTGACATCATCGCAAACCACTTCGGACGATTCGACGATTCCAACCATTTTCGAGCATCGTTCACCGCAGCTGCAAACGCCGAATCGCACTGTCCATCCACGTCAATCGTCGTTCGTATCTTGCCGGTGCGAAACCAACTGAGCGCGGTCTTGGAGTCGCTCCAGAGCGTTACACATTTCAACTCGCCGCGCTCAAGACGTTGGCATGCATCGATGATCGCCAGAAATTCACCAAGATTATTGTGCCCTCGTTCATAGAGTGGACTATGAAAAATATCTTGCCATTCACCTGTGCGGGAAAATAAAACTCCTTGCCACTCTGTTGGCCCGATGAGTGATCCGCCAAACTTGGAGCAATCGACGACCAACTCGCCAGGATTTCCGCGCACGCTTGTTCTTCGCGTCGCAGGTTTTGGTTTCGATAATCCATCCGCAGTTCGCGTCAAGGCAGGGGGCTTTGTGCCGATTTGCGCGCTGCTGGTTTGCGCGCTGCTGGATTGCAGAGGAGTGGGTCGCGAAGGATTCGGTGCCGTGACGTCTCCACCCGTTCCTTCAAGCACCATCGCGATTGCTCTTGCAGCATTTCCCTGCGGCACAATACTGATTCGACCCTTCTTTCCAAGGTGAATCTGAATCTTTCCTGCGATATTGCATCCTTCGACAACCGCATCCAAGCGACCCCACGATCCTTCATCGACGACTCGAACTTCGCCAATCAGAAAGCCTGCATGAGCCAAAGGTCTTTCAATTCTGGCAAGTTCATTGCGAAGTTGTTCATCGACACCTGTGCTCACAAATTTATTTTCCTGTGTGCAAAATAAAACTCGATCAATTCAGTTCTCGAATACGAATATTTCGAAACGAAACTTTATCGCCGTAACCAAGAAATCCGATGCGCCCGCTCTGTCGCCGAAGACCAGGATGATCTTTTCCGTCGATCGTTCCTTCGGTCGCAGCCTTTTCTATGTCGGCATCAACGATCGTGACTCCGTTGAGAATGACTTGAATGTGCGATCCCTTTGCGATGATCTCTTGCGAATTCCATTCGCCGACTTTCTTGAGGTGCCCTCGTTTGGCTGGAACGACTCCATAGATCGATCCATGAAATTGCCAAGGCTTGAGATTTGCATACTGCGCATCCGAGTCATCAAGAACTTGGATCTCTATACCGACATATGCCGCGTCTCCATGCTCGGGCGCTCGAATCCCAATTCCGTTGTTCGAACCAGCTGTCAGTTGAAATTCAAACTTGAAATGAAAGTCCGCGTAATTCTTTGCGGTCAGCAAATTCTTTCCATTTGGAAGACAGGTGATCGCACCATTTTCGACGGCATAACCACTCGTACTTCCGATCCATCCATTGAGAGTCTTCCCGTCAAAGAGCGAATCAAATCCCGCTTCGGGAGCGGGCGCGGGAATGGGCGCAGGAGCGGGCGCAGGTGCAGGCGCAGGTGCAGGCGCAGGTGCAGGCGCAACTTGGCCAAGCACAAAGCAAAATGCAATCAATGCGTAGGGAGTCAATGTCATTATGGCAGGATACGTTGACTCGATGAGACGAAGCAGCATAGATATCTCACGAGCAAGATGGCTTCACCGCCTATCCTTTCTTCAATGAATAATGCAGTATCCATCGTGCTCTCGGTTGTCATTGCAGGTTCTGCCACAACATTTGCGGGCGCGGATCAGTACACGCCTGTACAAAAACCGATGCCCAAACCCATGCCAAAACCGATGCCCACACCCGCAGCGGTTCCTGAAACTTCGCCAGCAAGTGCGTCTTCTTCTGAGAGTGCAATCTCTGAGACTGCAATTCCAAAAGTTCAAATGCGCAGAGTTTGGCCGAAGGCGAAATTGATTCGTCCAGTGCAAGTCGTTGCTCGACCAGATCGTGGTGATCGACTTTATGTTGTTGAACAAGCTGGGCGAGTCATCGAAATTGATTCAACTGATCCTGAAAATACAGGGCGTGTTGTGTTGGATATCAAAGAGCCTGTCTTTGATAAGTTCAATGAGCAGGGTTTGCTTTCACTCGCATTTCATCCAAAGTTCGCCGAGAATCACTTTCTCTATGTGTGGTACACCGCAAAAAAGACTGGGAAATTGCCTGATCGCGAAGTGCTCGCTCGTTTCACGGCGAAGGACGACGGCATGATCGATCCCGCATCACAACTGATACTTCTCGAAGTGCCTGATCCAGCATGGAATCACAATGGTGGAACGGTTCTCTTTGGTCCTGATGGCTATCTCTATATTTCCACTGGCGACGGTGGCGCGGGCAATGATCCTTGGGGCAACGGACAAAACACGAATTCACTTCTCGCCGCAATGTTGCGCATTGATGTTGATCATCCTGCGGAAGGAAAACCATACGGCATTCCTTCCGACAATCCATTCGTTGGCAAAGCAGAATCCGCACCAGAAATTTTTGCGTACGGACTTCGAAATGTGTGGCGCATGTCTTTCGATCGTAAGACGGGAGAAATCTACGCCGGTGATGTCGGTCAAAATGCGTGGGAAGAAATCGACATCGTGACAAAGGGTGGCAATTATGGATGGCGACCCCGAGAAGGTTTTCATCCGACTCAAGGCGTTGAGGATTCGAGTGAAGCAGACCCGAAATTCATCGAACCGCTTGTGGAATATCCCCACAAGGACGGCGTTTCTGTGACGGGCGGATATGTCTATAGAGGAACTGCCTATCCCAATTTAATCGGAGTTTATTTGTACGCCGACTATGGCGTTGGAACGATGTGGGGATTGAGAGCGGTTGGTGGCAAACTGACCGTCCCACCCGTCGTCGTCGGGGGGAAAAGCGGTTTTTGTCCCGCAAGCTTTGGGGAAGGGCTGGATGGGACATTGTTTGTGTGCGGAACAAACTCCGGCGCCGACGGACCTGGGATGATTTACCAACTTTCCCCTTCAAATTGAAGTGAAATTTAGTTATTTAGCCTGTCCCGAATCTAGGTTTTCATAGCAATGACTCAAGAAAGTTGAGCGCTGTTTGGGCTCGATGGACTATTCTGTCATCCACTGCGTTTTCTTGTTCGATATTCAAACTGAAAGAGTTACTGAAATGATGCAATCTCCAATGAGTTCGTCCATGTTGACCTCATCCCTCATCTTGAGCATTTCTTTGTTTGGCTCAAGTGCGCTTGCCTTCCAAGGTGCGACGCAAGCTGCGCCCGCGGCAAATGACAATAGCGCGAAGCAAACTGCAAAACAAGAAGCGAAGCAGCAAGGTGGCGGTCAAGGTCAAGGCGGTCAAGGTCAAGGTGCCCAAGGTGGCCAAGGCGGCGGTCGCGGCCAAGGTGGATTTGGATTCGGTGGCGGTGGTGGCGGACAAGGTGGCGGCGGTGGTCGTGGAGGGATGGGTGCATTCAGTCAACTTATGACTCGATACAAGGCAGATTTCTTGCGCCGAGATATCCCACTCTTTAAAGAACAACTCGGATTCGACGAAGGTCAGATGGTGATCGTTGAAACTCTTTTGAATGATTATGACCTCGCCTTCAATCCTGCTTCTGAAGCTTCACAGCAGAAGATTCAAGAGGCTGGCATGCGAATGTTTCAGAGTTTTATGGGCGGCGATATGCGCGAGAAGATGCGAACAATGCGCGACACCATTCAGCAAGATGTTGAACAAATGGAAGTCGAGAACGGCGGTCCATTGACCGACGAAGCTCGCCAGAAATTCTTCTCCCAACGCATGTCAAAGATGGGCGAAGAAATGGCAGCAGAACGCAAAGCTACCGGTGCAGATCTTGAAACGAAGGCAATCATGGAAGAGATCGTTGCCGAAATCAATCGTTGGTCTGGAGAAAAAGCGGCATTCAAGGCAATTGTCATTGGTGGAATCGAAGCCACGCTTGGTAATAATCAGGAAGCAAATTGGGCAAAATTTCAGCGGTTTCTTCGCCGTGAGAAGTCCATGGATAATGCAATTCTTTCGGGCGAGGCGACAAACCTCTTTGTCGTGATGGACGAAGCGGGAGTCTCTCAAACTTCGATCGACGGATCTGCCAAGACGCTCGACGATTACGAATTACAACTCGATAATGCGCTCGTCACACGCGATGGCTATATCGATCAAAGCGATCCAAAGATGATGCGAACTGTTCTTGACGGTGATATCACCGCTGCGAAGGGGATCGCCGATCGGCAGATCACGCTGCGCAAAGCAGTCCGTGAAGTGAACGATCAATTCCGCACAATAATTGTTGGTGCGATGCCTGCAGAAGATGGAGCAAAGTTCAATCAAGCTGCATTGGCTGCTGCATTTCGTCGCGTTTATCGTCAGACACGAACAACGGAAATGTTCACAAAGGCACTCGAGCTGCCGGATCTTTCGCCAGAAGCACGAACCGCAGTTTCTGCTTTGCAGGTCGCATACATGGGTGAATTGGCAGGCATGAATGAACGCGTGGTGACTGCGACTCGCAAAGAAGAACCACAGCAGCGATTAGAAGAATCAGAACGCATGATCGGCATGATGTCTGGAACGGTTTCGCCAATGGCCATGATGGGTCGACAGTTTGGTCAGAACAACGCAGCGGATCCAGTTGGAAAATTGATGGATGAACGCGGCGTTATGGGAACGCGATACATGGATCAATTGAAAGCGCTT
>CAMDEL010000133.1 GCA_945896765.1 Singulisphaera sp. GP187 | reverse complement strand
ACTTGGCAGTAGGTGAAACGTTCGAGTATTCCAGTTTTTGTCCATTGCCCACAGCATGGGGAACGATGGAAGGACACTTTCTTTTCGAACGTGAAGACAAGTCAACATTCGAAGCGCAGGTCGCTCGTTTCTATTTCGCCGCTCCGACGTCTTGACAGACTGTTGCGTGCGTTCTGCATTCGACGAAATCTTTTTTCAGCGGTATTCTTGTTTGTAATGCATTCTGGCGCTGAAGGTGAAACAAAGATTTTCAGAACGCAAGCGATCCAATCGGTGGGTGGACGCAACCGACTCAATTCTCTCAGTCCAATGATCACTCCTCAGATGTGGGTGTTGACGTCAGCACTTGGATTTCTTTTGTTCGCGGTCGTGACTTGGGGATTCGTGGGGCGTATTCCTTTGACCGTGCAGGGCAGTGGAATTTTTGTGCGCGGGGAGAGGTTGGATACGGTGAATGCGCCATGCGAAGGACTGATTCGCAAGATGAATAAGCACACCGGAGATCGGGTCAAGGCAGGAGAATGCATCGCCACAATTTGCAAGAGTTCAAGTTCCACAGAAGCAGATAGACAAGTTCTTGCGTCCGAGGATGGAGTCGTTGTATCTATTGAAGCCGAAGATTGGGACTTTGTCACAAACGGTCAAATTATTGCGGTGATTGCCACAGGGAATATCAAACCAATCTGCATCGGATTCGTTTCGTTGGCCGAAGGAAAGCGTGTCGTTGAAGGAATGCCAGTTCGAATTTCGTTCAGCCACGGCGATTCATATGGTGATGCTCAAGCGATCGGGCGGGTTGAATCAATTGACGATTTTGTCACGAGCCCTGATCAAATGTTTGGACGCGTGCCGAGTCAAACGATTGTCGCTTCAATACAAGAACGATTTGGAAACGTCACTGCAATTGTTGTTGCGCTCGAACTGGATCCACAGGGCAAAGCTGGACTTCAATGGTCGTCTCGTTTGTCCGGACCAAGCACAGTGACGAGTGGAACTCCGTGTGACATCGAAATCATCGTGCGTGAGATTCGCCCAGCGTCGCTTATCTTGCCTGGCTTCGGCCAAGATGATGGCTTGTCGCCATGAGTGCATTGAGCGCCGAAGAGCCAATTGACTCTGAAGAAATTCCGCCTGAGGTTCCACCGGGAAAGTCTCGCATGGCTCGGGTGCCAACGACAATGCAAGTGGTTGCTGCTGAATGCGGAGCAGCAAGTTTAGCCAGCATTCTTGGGCATTTTCGTGCATATCGACCGCTCGAAGAAGTTCGCGAAGCAGTTGGAGTTGATCGCGATGGATCAAATGCACTTCGCATCGTGCGTGCAGCAAGATACTTTGGACTTGAAGCAGAAGGCTTGCGATGCGAGCCAGAAAATTTTGATGAAATCACACTGCCTGCGATTCTGTATTGGGGGCTGAATCATTTTGTGGTCTTAGAAGGATGGACCAAGAGTGGTTATCGCATTATGGATCCTGCACTCGGTCGGCGTTTGGTTTCGGCCGATGAGTTCAATCAAGAATTCACTGGCCTCGTGGTGCAGATGGAGCCTGGGGAACATTTCGTACAAACTGGAAGTCCACCTTCATCTCTCAGTTTGATCATGGGCTGGATGCGCGGCGCTGGCGTCGCCGTGTGGTTGACTGTGTTTGTTGGTCTGCTGCTTGCCGTGCCCATGGTCGCAATACCTGGAATTGCCGCCACATTTGTTGACAGCGTTCTCGCAGAAGAGCGCGCCGATTGGATGAAGTGGATTCTCGGTGGAGCGGTCATCGCGCTGATTCTTCAATCTGGCTTGATGGTGATTCAGCAACTGATTCTTGCGCGACTGGAACAGCAATTGTCGTTGGAGCGCACGTCTGACTTTCTGCAACAACTCTTTCGTATGCCAACGACCTTTTTTGCGCAGCGATATCCGGGTGATATTGCAGAACGCGTGGCGAGCAATGATGCAGTCGCGGGATTATTGGCTTCAAAGTTTGCGCCCGCGATCATTCAGGTTTTTACGCTTCTCGCTTTTCTGGCAGCGATTTCGTGGATCAATGTTCCGATGGGAATCATCTCTTTTCTCGCGGTCTGCGCGACTTTGTCACTGCTGTTCTTCGTGGCGCGATCGAGAGTCGATCAGGCGCATTCGCTCCAACAACAAGAAGGCATGAAGCAGGGCGCAATTATTGCGGGACTGCTGACGTTAGAGTCCGTAAAAGCCAGCGGTCGCGAAGCAGATTTCTTTGGCCGCTCGATGGGATTCGCAGAGCGAGTCAGCGCTGCACGCCAGCGCTCAAGTTTGCTTTCGAATGCCGTCAGCATTGTTCCAGCGTGGTTCCAAGCATTCGTTGTGACTGTTCTCGTTCTTTCCTTTGGTGGATGGCAAGTGATGCAAGGGGATTTATCAATTGGAATGTTGCTTGGTTTACAGATTCTTTTACTTGGGTTTATGACGCCAGTGACACAGTTGGCGGAACTGATTCGAGAAATCCAGACTGTTCGAGCGGATCTCGCGCGACTTGATGATGTGATGTGTCATGCAGTTGATCAACTTGCATGTGATCCGAGCGTTGACGATGTGCACGCAATTGAATATTCGGATGGTGCCTTGGAGTTGCGCAATATCACCTTCGGCTATGGTCATGGTCAGGAGCCACTGCTTGCGAATTTTTCACTCAAGGTCGCTTCGGGAGGTCGCGTCGCGATCGTCGGAGGAACTGGATCTGGCAAATCAACTGTTGCGCGTCTCGCTGCGGGGTTGATCGATCCGTGGGAAGGCGAGATTTTGATTGACGGTCATTCTCTTGGAGATATTCCAAGGCATGTGCGAGCTGCAAGTGTCGCAACTGTTTTTCAGCGGGCTGCATTTTTCGAAGGAACAATTCGCGAGAATCTTTCGCTGTGGAATGTAGATATTCCTGATGCGTGGATCGTTGAGGCGCTCGAAGATGCGCAGCTTTTGGATCTGGTTGTCAGTCGTGGCGGACTCGATCAAATTATTTCCGAAGGCGGATCGAATTTTTCTGGAGGCGAAGCGCAACGATTGGATATCGCCCGCGCACTTTCCCGCAGACCAGCAATATTGATTATGGATGAGGCAACCAGCGCGCTTGATCCAGTCACCGAACTTGCACTGGACGCGGCGCTTCGTCGCCGAGGCATCACATGCCTTGTTGTTGCACACCGATTGAGCACGATTCGAGACGCTGACGAAATTGTTGTGCTCGATGGTGGCATCGTTGTGGAGCGCGGCACCCACGCCCAATTATTGGCGCTCGATGGTGTGTATCAGAATCTGATTGCAGGAGAGGTATCATGAGTAATGCAACGATTTCTGCAGTTGAAGCGGCGGCCGCGCTTGGCGGCGAAAACATATACATCGATCGGCGAAGTCATATTGATTTGGGAAATTTCAAAGATTTCATCGTGATCGTGAAGGGTCCCGTCGTGGTTTTCGCACGAAGTTCTCCACAAAAACGTCGTCACAGAATTGGCATCGTCTCGCCGGGAGCTGTGCTGATTGGGCTTGCTCCTGGAGTGGAAATTGTTCCAGTCACTGAAGCCGAGGCGATCCGAATTCCATTCTCGAAAGTTGACAGTTTGCCAGTGGGTTCTCCATTCGAAGTTGCGCTGTGTATTGGAATTGGCTCGACTCTTACTGCTTGCGGATCTACATTGCCGACGAATGCGACATTGGCTCTTGCGAGAAGTCGATGCGCGACGGAACTGACGCGCCGAGGAGTCTCGGTGATTGAAACGTCATTTGCGCGACATATGCGGCGACTGGTCAATGTCGCAAGCGCGCGATTGGCATTTCCTGCAGAATTGAAATCAATGATTGCGCAGAAGTCTGGGGATGCACGTGAACTACCCGATTCGCGACTGCCACCAATCGTGCGCGCGTGCACGCAGATCGCCCAGAGCATCGGCTGCGACCTTTCAACAATTCCAAGCAGAATTCCAAGAGATAACACTCGACGTCCCGAACAGATTTTTGCTCATGTTGCTGGTCTTGGTATTCGTCCAGTTTTTCTTGACGCGGGTTGGTGGAATTCTGGAGTCGGCGCGCTCTTGGCTTTCAAAGCTGACGATCAATCGCCCGTTGCAATTTTGCCAGTCGCGAGAAAATTGGTGGCGTATGTTCACTCCGCGGGGGCGACGCAGGGTCCAATCGTCGTCGACAAAATTTTTGCATCTGGATTATCTGGTGTTGCATCGCAGTTTCATCCCACACTCTCGAACCACCAATCAACCCTCTCGAAATTTTTACGCTTCGTGATCCAAGGGTCTGAACGGGATTTCATTCGCGCATTTGTGATTTCTGGTCTGGGTTCTCTGGTCAATCTTGCAATCCCAATTGCAACTGGAGTTCTGGTCGCAAGCGTCTTGCCGAGTGGGAATAAAATGGGGCTTGTCTTCCTCGGTTGCATTCTTCTAGGAACAACTCTCACCGCCGCGGCGTGTGGGTATGTCGTCTCGAATCTCTTGCTGCGTGCAGAGACTCGCATCGCAAGCCGAGCGCTTGGGGGAATCTTGGATCGTTGCTTGCGAATGCCGACCGAAGTCTTCCGCACATTCACAAGCGGTGATCTTGCGGATCGTATTTTGTCGGTGGGTGATTTGCAAACCATACTGTCTGGAGCGGCAATCTCGGCGATTATGGCTGGCGTTTTCTCGGTGATGTATCTCGCAGTGATGTTGTATGTCAATACAACTGCCGCACTCATTGGAGTAGGTCTGCTGACTGTGGCTGTTCTCTTCAGCGTGTTGCTCAGTGCTGGTCGATCTCAACTCTCGACGGTGATTTTGGAGGGACAGGGAAAACTTTCCACAATGGTGCTGCAATTTATTGGCGGCATCGACACAATTCGTAGCGCATCTGCAGAGCAATTTGCCATGCTGCGCTGGATCAACCGCTTCCGAGGCGTTCGATCAGCCACAATGAGAATTCGTCGTCTTGAACGAATCTTTGACATTTTCGCTATGGGTTTTCCTTTGATATGCCTGATGATTTTTTGGATTTTCTTTCTCCCAACGGATTCAGGTGGCGTGCCGCAATTGAAACAGTTTGG
>CAMDEL010000132.1 GCA_945896765.1 Singulisphaera sp. GP187 | reverse complement strand
TGGCCGATTTTCCAAACAGGACCTGCTCCCATCACGATGATCAAGTCGCCATCTTGCGCCTGACGATGCAAGAATTCGCCGATCTCTGCGAAGTCATCAATTGCCCGAGCATTCGTTCCCTTGGCATTCAGTCGCGCAACAAGATCCGCGGAAGAAACGAGCGTTCGTTCGATCTCGCTATCGCGTACAAAATAAATTGGCGGCACAATCACCAAGTCGGCGTGAGAAAAACTCTGCGCAAATTGTTCGAGCAAGAAGCGCGTTCGACTGTGTTGATGCGGCTGAAAAACACAGATGATTCTGCGCGGATTTTCAGCGTTTCTCAGCGCAGTCAAAGTTCGTTCGCACTCGGTGGGGTGGTGGCCATAATCGTCGAAGACTCGGACATGTGCGCCAGTATCTGTCACGCATGCACCCAAATATTGCATACGTCGTTCGACACCAGCGAAACTTTCAAGTGCGTGCTTGATTGCCGAAGGCGTGGCCCCCAGCCAAGTCGCCAAGATCGCAGCGGCGGCGGAATTGAGAGCGTTGTGTTCTCCAGAAAGTCGCCCACGCCACGAAAGCATTTCTTCGTTTCGATACCAAATGCTTGTGGCATTCGTCGAAGGTTCATATTCGACCTTGTAATCCGCAGTTGGCGACCAACCGAATGTGCTGACAGCGCATTGCAGCCCGCTTGCAACAGCTCGTCGATGTGCGCCATCGTGACCAATCAATAATCTGCCGCCAACTTCTTCTGCAGGAAGATTTCCAGCGAAGACACGAAAGGACTTCACGATCTCGTCGAGCGACCCATACACATCAAGATGATCTTCTTCGACATTATTGATCAGCGCCATCGTTGGTTGATGCGAATGAAATGAGCGATTGAATTCGCATGCTTCGGCGACGAAAATCCCCGGTGTTCCAGCAAGGAGACCGCTTGGAATTGTTTCGCTTCCAGTTCTTGTACCGCCACCATTCAGTTGCGGACAATTCGCGCCAACGATCACCGATGGATCAAGTCCAGCTTCGATCAACAGATGCGCCAGCAATGCGGTCGTCGTGCTCTTGCCGTGGGTCCCTGCGATCGAGACTCCTGTTCTGCCAGATTGAGCCCATCCAAGAGCCTGCGCATATGTCATCGTTTCGATTTTCATCGATTGCGCTTGAACGAGTTCCGGGTGATCTGCGGCGACGGCGGCGGAATAGACAACCAAGTCAATTTCGGTCTTCAATGGAAGAGGAGAGTTGCCGATCGAGACAGCAATTCCAGCAGTTCGCAGGGAAGTTGTTGTTTCGCTTGCCGACTGGTCGCTTCCGCTGACAGTGGCTCCTCGAGACTTCATCATGAGTGCAAGTCCGCTGGTTCCACAACCTCCGATACCAATAAAATGGACGTGGCGACCATCAAAAATTGCCGCATCCTTGCGCGCGTTCATAGGTAGGAGAGTATCGGCACAAAGCCTCTTGCGCCTTGGAAAACCACTCACGCTTTGCATGAATTTCGCAGCGTGCTCCCTGCACCATTGTGGTCTCTCCGTACACTCGTGCCTATCTATGGCAGATGCTCAAGATCTCGTCCGCGCGCAGGTGCTGATCGTCGATGACGAGAAGGATCATGCCGAAACTATGGCCGAAGCGCTCCACAAGCCCGGTCATGTTTGCACCATTGTCAACAGCAAAAAGGCGGCAGAAGAGGAACTTCGCCACGGAAATTTCGATGTCGTCGTCACGGACCTTGTGATGGAAACTCCTCGCTCGGGGATGGAAGTTCTGGAACTTGTTCGGCAGGTCCAGCCCGATGCCGCAACGATCATGGTCACTGCTCACGGTGATATTCCCACTGCCAAAGAGGCTCTGCGAGGTGGGGCGTATGACTTTATTGTCAAGCCGCTCGATCTGGTGGTCTTTCGCAATTTGGTTCAGCGAGCCGCCGAGTCCGTGCTGCTTCGTCATCAGAACGAAAAGTTGCGTGGTCAGGTCGATGCGGCTTATGGTTTTGAGGGAATCATCGGCGAATCTGCTGCAATTCGTCAGGTCATCACATCAATCCGTCAAGTCGGACCCACCAATATTCCAGTGCTGATTTCTGGTGAAAGTGGGACGGGCAAGGAATTGGTGGCGCATGCGATTCATCAATATTCCAAGCGCAAGGAGCGACGGTTTGTTCCGTTTAATGCGGCAGGACAAGCGGAGAGTTTGCTCGAGGACCAACTCTTTGGACATGTTCGTGGGGCATACACCGGTGCGGATAAGGATCGCGAAGGTGTCTTCGAATATGGCGATCGCGGCAGTGTTTTCCTTGATGAAATCGGAGATACGCCGCTGTCGATGCAGCCCAAATTGCTGCGCGTGCTTGAAAAAGGTGAGATCGTCCGCTTGGGTTCCAACGATGCGCGCAAGGTTGATGTTCGATTCATCAGCGCGACCAATCGCGACCTGCGAACCATGATCAAACAAGGGCAATTCCGCGAGGATTTGTTTTATCGCCTGCGCGGAGTCGAGATCAATATCCCGCCGCTACGCGAACGGCGCGAGGACATTCCGCTGTTGGTGCGTCACGCTCTTGGCCGCTTTGCCCGCGAGTTGGATCGAGTCATTCCAACCATCAGCGAGCCCGCAATGCTGCGCCTCGTCGCATTTCAGTGGCCTGGGAATGTGCGCGAGTTGATGAATATTGTGCACCGAATGATGGTCGGGAGTTCTGCGAATGTTCTTGATGTCCAAGATGTGCCCGCAGAAATTCATGTCACAGACAGCGACGATGCTGCGATGGGAGTTTCAGCTGGCTTGGGTGGACTTGCGGGATGTGGCTTGGGAAGACTTGAAAAAGAGGCGATTCGGCAAACACTGGCGATGGCCGAAGGAAATCGCGAAAAGGCGGCACAAATGCTTGGCATCGGCGAGCGAACTCTCTATCGAAAACTCAAGGAGTACGGACTCCGCTAAAGGCGGAACCTTGCCGTCATGCCCTGGATTCTTTTTCGCCATTTTCTTTCAGAGTTGAGCAAGGTATTACTGCTGACAACAGTGATCATCGTTGTGGTCGTCGCCTTCGGCGCGGTCATCAAGCCGTTGACTGGAAATCTTTTGGGTCCGGGAGGGATTCTCAAATATATTTTTCTTGCGATGGTGCCGATGTTGCAATATGCACTTCCGTTTTCTGCGGGATTTGCAGCGACGATTGTCACGCATCGCTTCGCATCTGACAATGAAGTCCAAGCAATGTCAGTCAGCGGCATTTCTTATCCTGTGATTCTGATGCCACAAATTTTTCTGGGAGCCGTACTGACTGTTTTCATGTTCTTTCTGGTGCAGACGGCGATTCCGCGATTCTTGGGTCTGATGTGTGATGTCATTACCAACGATGCCGCCGAGGTGTTCGTCAGCACGATTCGATCAGGAGAACCCTTCCGCGCAGGAAATTTCATGATCTTTGCTGACCGAATTGCAATGGACGACAAGATCACAGATTCATCAATACAGCGCGTTCGAATGGAAAGCGTTGCCGCAATCGAAATTGACCCATCTGGAAAACTCGGCACAGAATTTGTCGCGCGAAGCGGTTCTGCGGATCTCTATTCAACTGGAAGTGATCTGATTATAAAAGTTGCATTTCGCGATGCAACGGTCTTGCGTCCAGGGGAATCGACAGTTGCATTCATGTCACTCGTGCAACCAATGCCAACACTGATTGACGTTGGATGGGAACGAAGCCCAAAGTATTTGCCGTGGTCGGAATTACTTGGAGTGGTGCGCGATCCATCGAAAGGCGCAATGGTCGTCATCGAGCGGAGCAAGCTTCAGCAATCGATCGCTCCAGCACTGTTGATTGAAAAACTCGGAGCAGAACTTGCCAAGTCAGGAAGTGCTCGGCTCTTTGGCAAGGAGGCAAATCGAGTTTATGAAATTCATGATGCGGTTCTTGGTGGAAATGGTTTGATCCCACTGCCTCCTGCAAAGAGATTCACCGTGATCGAATTGGAGGGGGAGAAGGCACTTCGCGAAGCATCAACTGTTTCTGCGGCGCTGATTGGAACCGCAAACTCTGATGGAGCGACTGGATTATCTCTCCTTGATTTGATCTTGACCGAACCAAGAACACGATCTCTTCGTGGAGAAGATGACCGTGTCGTTCGCTGGCCAGCCAGAATCGTTGGTCTCTCGTTTGAGAAAGAACCAATTGCGCTTTCATCACAAGAATCCATGGATGCAGCGAGGCGGATTTCTACGCAGACGTCTCCACCGCTGAATGCGTATGCACCCGTCGCAACGGGATTCATCAAAAGTATTGAAAAAGTCATATCAGAAACTTTTTACGAAGCTCTTTCTCATGTCTGGATGCGATTCGCCCAGCCGATGAGCGTTTTTCTGATGCTGGTTTTGGGTGGGATTCTGGCAATCTGGCGCCGAAATAGTTTGCCACTGACTATTTTCCTGCTTGCATTTATTCCTGCGATTGCAAATGTGCTGTTGGTCGCATCTGGTCAATCAATCTTACGTTCGTCGAAAGTCGGTTTTGGATTGACCGTGATGTGGATGGGCAACGCAATCCTTTTCGCACTCATCCTAGGGATCGGACGAAGAATGGCTCGGCGTTAATCCCTCCAAGAATGAACCTATGCGAATTCTGACTCGATTCATCCTCTTTCGATTTCTCGGCAACTTTTTCCTGCTGTTCTCGCTGTTATTCATCTTCGCAATTTCGATTGACATACTGATTCAATGGGAGACATTTGTCAGTTCCGCTGCGAAGATAGAAAGTGCGAAGAGCGGCGTCGAGAAAGGCGCAAGTATCTTGTCAGTCGCAAAATTGATCTTGAGTTTTCACGGCCCTCGAGTCTTCCAGTTCTATCAATACATGATGCCGCTTGTCGCGCTTGGCGCAATGGGATTCACTGCGTCGGCGATGCTGCGCACTCGCGAATTTGTGGCGATGATGGCGGTGGGGATTTCGATGCGGCGTGCAGTGTTTCCGATGATCATGGGTATGGGCATTCTGTGTTTGTTCCAAGTCGCCAACCAAGAATTGATTTTGCCACGTCTCGCAGCACGATTGTTGCTCGAGCACGGAGATATGGTTCGAGGTGCAGTGAGAACGTG
>CAMDEL010000131.1 GCA_945896765.1 Singulisphaera sp. GP187 | reverse complement strand
GTGACGAGTGGGCACGTCGCATCAATTGCCGCAAGCTTCTTGGCCTTCGCTTCCAAGCGAATAGCCGGACTGACTCCGTGCGCACTGAAGACCACAATCGCACCGTCTGGAACTTCGGCGATTGATTCGACGAATGTGACACCTCGTCTTTGGAATCGTTCAACAACATGTCGATTATGCACGATTTCATGGAAGACATAGATGGTCTCATCGGGGCAGAGATCGAGCAGTTGGTCGACCACATCGATGGCCATATAGACACCTGCGCAGAAACCACGGGGATTGGCGAGAAGGATCTTCACGAGCATCGCATCATAGCCATTCGTCCCTCTTTTGTCGGTGTAGCCTATGAATACACATGAATGCGACGAAGGCAGATCGAACGGTTGCGCTCGCGGAGTTTGGACCGACGAGTTCGCGAACCGCATCGCTTGCGGAATCTCAGCAGTGGTGCAAGCAACTGACGCAAAGCCACGGCGAGAACTTCAGCGTGCTCAGTCGCTTCGTTGACGCATCTTTGGTCGATGATTTTTCTGCTGTCTATGCGTTCTGTAGAGCGGCCGATGATCTGGGCGATGAAACTGAAAGTCGCGAGCGCTCCACGGAGTTGTTGGCATGGTGGCGTGATCAACTGCATCAATGTTTCGCAGGTCACGCAACTCACCCGATCTTTGTGGCGTTGATGCCGGTGATCGCACGCCATTCACTTCCGCAAGAACCGTTCGGTGACTTAATCAGCGCCTTCGAGTTGGATCAGACAAAGACGCGATACGAAACATGGGACGAAGTCATCGGCTATTGCAAATTGAGCGCAGATCCAGTGGGAAGGCTCGTTCTGATGTTGCTCGGTGAACGGCGCGACGAAGAATGCTTGCGCGCAAGCGATGCGATTTGCACTGCGCTCCAATTGACCAATCACTGGCAAGATGCGCGTCGCGATCTCCTAGAACGAGATCGCATTTATGTCCCTCGTGATTTCTGGAAAGTGGACCGATTCGAGCAACGGCTTGTCTCGACGTGTCGGCAGGGATACGCTCCTGATCAAATGTTTCTGCAATCTTGGCGAGAATCTGTGCGCGAACTGACTCTTCGAACTTGGGAACTTTTCGAATCAGGTTCTTCTTTGCTGCCCATGCTTCAGCCACAGCACAGACCGTTGATCTGGCTCTTTCTCGAAGGTGGCACAGGAACGCTTCGCCAGATTGAAACATGGAACTATGAAACGTGTCTCTCTCGTCCGCGACTTTCCAAATTTGCGAAAATCTCCCTGTTGTTGCGAGCTCGATGGGCGACTCGCAATATCGGAGCAGTTGTGAAATGAGTGTGATCGCGCTGAGCTGTTTGCAATCTGATGCGCAGATTCGCGCTGCAATTACAGTTTGCCGAGAAATCACTCGAACGCGTGCAGGAAATTTCTATTGGGGACTTCGATTGACCCCAGAACCTCGGCGTTCTGCGATGTATGCGATTTATGCTTGGATGCGTGAAGCCGACGACATCGTTGATGGTCAAGTATTCGGTGCGCAGTCTGGCGCCAATTCCAGCGCGAACTCTGGCGCAAGTGATATCCATGCTTTCCGATCTGCCACAGTTGATGCACTTGCGGGGCGTTCTCTTTCGGACAAACCAATTTGGCGCGCGCTTTCGGCGGTTGCAAGGGAATATCCACTTGATGCAAATGACTTTCATTCAATGATTGATGGACAGATTGCTGACTTGCAGCCTCGGCGAATTGCAGACTGGAATGAATTGCGAGCCTATTGCTGTCAGGTTGCAAGTACTGTGGGAACAGTTTGTGTGCGTGTGTGGGGGTACGAAGATCCGCTTGCTCTCGAACTTGCTGTTGATCGGGGTATCGCCTTTCAATTGACGAATGTCTTGCGTGATGTTGTTGAGGATGTTGGACTTGGCAGGGTCTATCTTCCGCAAGAAGAATTTGATCGATTTGGAATCACCGCCGAAGATTTGTGCGCATGGTCAAAGCCCGCTCAGTGCGAACAGTTGATGCGCGCGATGATCGATCGTGCACGCGAACATTTCATGCGCAGTCAGCCACTTGATGCGATGATCGATCCAATGTGCCGACCGACGCTCTGGGCGCTCACGGAAATTTATCGTGAACTTCTCGAGCGAATTGCCCGTGATCCATCGCAAATTTCGCGCAAGCGAGTCTCATTGCCAACACTGCGCAAAGTGATGATCGCACTTCGTGCACGTGGCATGGGCCGTAAGTCATGAAGCCGCCGATTGCAATCGTCGGAGGCGGACTCGCTGGTATTGCCGCAGCGATTCGACTCGTGGATGCAGGCGAACGAGTGGTGCTTTTGGAATCGAGAAAAAAACTTGGTGGACGAGCGACGAGTTTTGTCGATCCTCGCAGTGGAGAAATGCTCGACAACTGTCAGCATGTGTTGATGGGAAGTTGCACAAACTTGCTCGATCTCTATGACCGACTCGGAGTTCTCGGCAGCGTGCAGTGGCATCCTCGTGTGTGGTGGGCAAATCCGCCATACGAACCAGATGTCATGATGCCAGGACGTCTTCCAGCACCAGGACATTTTTCAATCAGTTTCTTACGGATGAAATTTCTTGGTGTGGCAGACAAGCGATCGATTGCGCGAGCGATGTGGAGATTGATTCGCCTCGGACGCGAAGGTCGAGAGCGATGGCGCGGTAAATCTTTCGGAGAATTCTTGACAGACACCAAGCAGACGCGTGCCGCGCGGGAACTCTTTTGGGAACCAGTCATCACAAGCGCCTGCAATGTCCCATGCGATCGGACCGACGCATTCTATGCGATGTATGTGTTTCAACAGGGTTTTCTTCAGGATTCGTGGAGTCCCGTGATGGGGCTCTCGTCAGTTCCTCTCTTATCGCTCTATGACCCAGCGGAGGAAATTCTGCGAACCGGCGGCGGTGAACTTCGAATGGGAGTGAGTGCACTCGCACTTGCATTCGACGGTCGGCGTGTCACAGGCGTTGTCACCGATGAAGGAATGGTCGAATCATCTTCAGTGATCGCAGCTGTCCCACCTGATCGATTGGCAAAGCTGTGCTCGGACACAATG
Source organism: Singulisphaera sp. GP187 (assembly GCA_945896765.1). Taxonomy (GTDB): domain Bacteria; phylum Planctomycetota; class Phycisphaerae; order Phycisphaerales; family SM1A02; genus F1-60-MAGs104. Next base: position 2,029 of record CAMDEL010000131.1, on the reverse strand, counting down.
CGCGCAGCAGATATTCGACTCGCGCGTCTAGAAGAGATTCAATTCAGTCCAATTCTTGGCGTACATCTTTTTTTCGATCAACCGATTATGCAAACCCCGCACATTGTCTTACCAGGCCGCGCGACGCAGTGGCTCTTCGACAAAGGCGTGGACTCGCAGGGTCGATATCACATTCATGCCGTCATCAGTGCAGCCGATGAATGGATGGAACTCGATGAGGCCGATATCGTCGTCAAGGTGATGGACGATGTGCAGTGGGCGCTACCAAATACGCGTGGGCTCGATCCTGTCGCGTTTCGGGCGGTGAAAGAAAAGCGTGCAACATTTGCCTGTACGCCAGGAATTGATGACCTGCGACCAAGCGCTGTTCGCGATGGAATCCGCGGAGGAATTGAAAATTTATTGCTCGCTGGTGATTGGTGCGATACGGGCTGGCCAGCAACGATGGAGGGCGCTGTTCGCAGCGGATATCTGGCCGCCGATGGATGCTCTGCGTTCAACGGAGCGACGAAGATTCGTGGATTGATCCCAGATGTTCCGCCTGCGGGTCTCGCGCGAATGTTGGGCCTTTGACCATGTCGGGCATCAATGAGATCGCATGTCCAATCGATCCATCTGACATTTCGGCTTTGACTGCATGGGCGCTCGCTCGAAGTCGTTCGCTTGGATTTGCAGCAGTGGGAATTTGTGATGCTGCAGCAAGTAGTCGCGGCGAAGAGTTGCATGCGTGGCTCGCAGCGGGCCATCATGGATCCATGGAGTGGATGAGTAAAAATATTTCGGTCCGACTTGATCCGCGCAAACTTGTTCCAGGCGCACAGAGCATCGTGGTAGTTGCTGATCGATATCACGATGGTCGACCTGATCAACGTCCTGCACAAGTCGTCGATCCTGCAACGGGCGAATTCGAATCTGCTGGACGAACGGCGCGTTATGCACGTGGGCGCGATTATCACAGACGGATCAAGAAAAGATTGCGCAGATTGCAGCGAGAAATGGAAGAGGCACTTCCAGGAACTCGGGGAAAAGTCTGCTGCGATATCGAACCTTTCATGGAGCGTGAAATGGCGGAGCGTGCGGGACTTGGCCAATGCGGCAAGCACACGCTGCTCATCTTGCCAGAACTTGGGTCGTGGGTCTTGCTCGCTTCATATGTCACGACTGCGAAGTTGAATGCAACAGCACCAAACTTGCCGCATCGAGGTGATCCATGTGGATCATGCACGCGATGTATTGATGCGTGCCCGACAAGTGCAATCACCCCATGGTCGGTTGACGCAACGAAGTGCATCAGTGGAATCACGCTTGAAGAGCGCGTGCGGCCTGATCCAGAATCCGCAGCGAAAGTGGGGGACTGGCTCTTGGGATGTGATATTTGCCAAGAAGTTTGTCCGCACAATCAGCCGACGCGATTGTCGCTTCGAATGGGAACTCACCCAGAATATGACGGCCGAAATGCAGCGTTTTCTTTGCGTGCGGTTCTTGGGTGGGACGAGCAGACTCGGCGCGCAGCATTTGGACCGAGTGCGCTCAACCGAGTTCTTGCGCAGCATGTTCGGCGTAATGCGGTGTGGTGTTCGTTGGAAGTATTGCAGCGATCTAGCGATGATCCAGTTGGAGGAATTGTGCGGCGGATTGCTGGAGATGAAAATGAAAATGCAATGGTTCGAGAAGCCGCGCGAGAAGTCTTGGATCGACTGAATCAGCCACCAAAGTTGGATTGAACTTTCCACGGAATCGAGCAACGGAAATACATGAGTGAGCAGCCGTGAAAAGTCCTCTCGGGGCTCAGACAGTCCTCGGCGACCGACGCGAGCTGGTTTTTGAAATTTTATTGCAAGCGCCGTCGGCCGCCTGCGGAACTCGCCCGAGAGAACTTTCCAACGGCTGAGGACGCAAGCTGATGCGCGACGGATCTGGACAACGTTCGAACGAGAATTTGATTCGCTCACTTGGGCAGCGGAATGATTTGAACCCCGGCGAGTTTGCAAGCCGAGCCGGAGTCTGCGTAGGCGAGGCGCAGCATGTT
>CAMDEL010000130.1 GCA_945896765.1 Singulisphaera sp. GP187 | reverse complement strand
ATTCGCAAAGGTCATCCTCGTCTGCGAATGCGGCATCATCCGTATTCGATCGGAGTTGCCGAGCGAAATGCTTGGGTTGCTGCAATGACAGGGGCGCTTGAAGATGCACAAATCCCACAACCTGATCGCACAGTCATGAATCGCTATTTCTCGAACACTGCAACTTTCTTGATGAACCGAGATGAGTGATCGCACTCGTCGAAAGCGACGAGAAATCACATTTCAGTCAGGGTCGATGGCGCCGACCATTAAATCGCGACGCGCAATCGCATTGAGCACCTTTTCTGCTTCGGCTCGCGTTGGCCATGTTCCGATTCGCACTGCGAAAAGTTCTTCTCCTTTGGCAGTGTGAATCGTGTCAATGCGAGCAACTGGCGCTTTCGATCGCTTGAGGTCACTTGCCAAATCTTTTTTGCGCTGCGCTGCTGCGGCCTGGCTGCTGTAACTGCCAGCGCGAATGGTGAACTCACGATCTGCAAGAGAATTCCCCACAGGTTTTGACTTTGCAACGACCGCTACGGATGCTGGGATCTTTTCTTGGACGGTTTCAGGTTGGGACTTCACTTCCTTTGCAACACTCTGATTCGCAGCACTCGTTGTCTTCGGTTGGAGTGTCCATGCAGGAGCAGGTGCGATTTCCGCATCCTCCGATTTGTCTCGCTCTTTGCCAAGCAGAACAACAGTTGCAATTGCTGGAGCCTGCGCCATATTTGTCGCACGCACTGCACAATCGCGCGCACGAACCGCATCGGATCCAGAAAGCTTTGCAGCAGCTTGTGAATAAAAAACAGCGGCATCCTTGGGATGCTGCTGAGACAATTTTATGTCTCCAAGCAGAACCAATGCGCCGCCAGAGACATTTCGATCTTGGGCAGAACTGGCTTGCGTTGCAAACGTCTGTGCTTGATCCATATTCCCAAGTTTGTATGAACTCATCGCTGCGATGAGAGCGCCTTGAGTAGATGTTGCACGATCATCGCTGCGGACAAGATTTTGACTTTCGGAAAGAGCGACTGCGTATCGTCCTTCTTCATAGCGCGAAACAGCGGATGACAAATTCCCAGCTTTCGGTTGGCTGTCACAAGCAACGCAGAGAAAAATCAGCGCACTCCAAATCGATAAATTGACTTCGCGATACTCGCGTTGGTTGCATCCTTGCACATGAAGTATCGTATCTCCAAGTCGCCCTCTGGCGCAAGTCGATGAAACTTCTCAAGAACATTCAGCGCAACTTTTTGCTTCGCCCTTGGCGTATCGCGGTCATTGATGATCAGCGGTCGTGGCGTGCATTCGAGCTGCAATTTGTCGCTTGGCATCTTGCGAAGAAGATCATGGCGGTCTCAGACAAACCGCGCATAGGCATCATGCTTCCCACGTCGGGACTTTTTCCGCCGGCAGTGATGGCAGGGTGGTCGCTTGGACGAACGATCGTCCCTTTGAACTATCTGCTTTCAAAATCTGACTTGGAATATGTCTGCGCAGATGCTGGAATCGACGCATGCATCACTATTGGACCCATGATTGATTTGATTGGCGGTCTACCAAGCGGAGTGACCCCAATCCGCATGGATCAAATGAAATTCGGCGGAATTCCGCCAATTCGCATCTCGAAACGTATGAAACAAGACGATCTTGCGGTGCTTCTATACACCTCTGGAACAAGTGGTCGACCAAAGGGAGTCATGCTGACCGCGGGCAATCTGAGTGCGAACATAGATCAGATCGTGGACCGAGCAAAATTCGATCGTCACGACACGATGCTGGGCGTGCTGCCGCAATTCCATACATTCGGATTGACGGTTCTGACTTTGCTTCCTCTGGCAATTGGTTGCCTTGCGATTTATACCGCGCGCTTTGTTCCAAGAAAACTTATTGCTTTGGCACGCACCCATCGACCAACGGTTCTTGTCGCAATCCCTTCAATGTATGGAGCATTGCGACTGGTCAAAGAAGCGGCGAAAGAAGATCTCGCCAGCCTGCGATATGTGGTCAGTGGGGGAGAACCCTTGCCGCAAGCAGTTTCCGATACTTTTTTCGAACGCTTTGGCATCCGAATCAGTGAGGGATATGGCTTGACCGAGACAGCGCCCGTCACCAACTGGTGCCTCCCCGAAGAATGGAAGTGGCGCAGTGTCGGACGCCCGCTCAAGGATGTCACTGAACGAATCGTGGACGCCGATGGAAAAGATGTAGCAGCAGGCGGTGAAGGTGAAATTCGCATTCAAGGACCCAACGTGATGGCGGGATATTGGAATCTGCCGCAAGAAACCAAAGCAGTCTTTGACGAAAAAGGTTTTTTTCGCACAGGCGACATAGGGCGCATCGACAGCGATGGTCATCTTTTTATCACCGGACGCATAAAAGAGATGATGATCATCTCTGGAGAAAATGTTTTCCCGCGGGAAATCGAAGAAGTCCTTGATCGTCATCCTTCAGTCAAGGCGAGCGCAGTCATTGGTATGCCGGACGAATCACGCGGCGAACTTCCAATTGCATTCGTTGAATTGAAAGAGGGCGAGTCCTTCGATGAGGTTGCGCTTCGAACTTGGTGCCGCGAGAATCTTGCGCAGTTCAAAGTGCCAAGAGAAATCCGCCTTCTCGATCCACTGCCGCGCAATCCAACGGGCAAGATCATGCGCAGGTCGCTCAAGATCGCATAACGAGCGCAGATTTTGCGAACAAAATCACGGGGGGCAAGCACCCCAACCGCTGAGCAGAAGAGTGAGATCTGCGCCATCGGTGACGCCATCACCTGTCACATCAGAACCACTTGTATTCCAACCAGAAAGCAGAAACGCCAAATCAGTTCCGTTTCGTTGTCCATCATTGTTGTAATCACCCAGACAAGTGGAGCAGGCCGTTTGAGTTGATGTCACGGTCAATGTTCCAGCTCCAATTGACCCTCCACCAACACTTGCGACACGGACGAGGTACTCAGATCCGCATTGTGCCGTGAAGTTGACGATAGCACTCTTCGCATTCGCTTGGCACAATGCGTTGTCATCATTGCACACGATCGCTTGGGTATTTACGCTGCAAGAATCTGGATACACCATCAATGCCGTGTCATAGATTCCTGTTCCGCATGTTCGCACGAATACGGAACCACGAACATCAGAAAGGCGAAACCACACATCTGAAATGACTGGATTGATTCGAGTTCCTGAGATAATGAGATTATCAATACGATTTTCACCAGTAATCTCAGTAGTGGTTACGGCCGATTTCATACGAAAGAGCACGCTTGCTTGATTCGATGCAGTTGGGACGGGGAATGTGCGAGTGAAAGCTGGTTGCAAACCAACAGTTTCCCAAGCATGAGTCTTCATGGTTCCATCCTCAAGCACCGAATAATTTTGCGATATTGTCGTCCATGTCGTTCCTCCATCGGAACTCATGACGAGATCGAATATTGAAGGTCCAGTCGAATTACGAGCCTGATCCCACGAAATCGAAATGCTTTGATAGCCAAGAGTGCTGACCTTTGCTTGGTAATAGTCGCCGACACTCCAGTTTTGGGAGCTCAAAGAAAAAAACGATCCATTTCCAGTCAAGGTCGAATAGACGGTCGATGGTGATGTATGTGCGCTTGAAAGCATTGTTCCAAGCAATACTTCGCCAGAATCAGCAACCCCATAGTTGTATGAAGTACCAGTGATTGATCCAGAAATTACAGTTGGAATTTTCCACGCAGCAACAACTGACGTTTTGTTTATGCATCCATCCGGTATCGCGTTACTTCCCGAAGTCGCACGAATCAGCGTGTATGGATATTCACCAAGCGAAATCGGCGTGGCTTGTGAACATTGATCATTCACAGGCACCGGTGGATTGCAATGGGAAACGGCCAAATCCACGCAGGATTGATCCCAAGATTTTTGGCAACAGATTGGATCAATTGCACAAACGGTGTTGCAACAGGTTGCAATCTGACAACCAGGCGTGGAATGCTTTGCAAAGCAGTCTCCAGATGATCCGCATGGATTAGAGCAAACGTCATCCCATGTCACTTTTAAGTTGTAACTTTGTACCTCTGGGCAAGCGTAAGTAAACGCTTGTGGGGTTGGAAAAGTCCCCCGAGCAACCACGACATACCACGTTCCAGCAGGGAGACACTGAAAACTACTTTGAGAAAAGCACCCATTCGACTGAATGATAAATGCGGCTTCAGAAAGTGCGGCGCAAGGTTGTGAAAGAATTGCCGCGAAGATTGGAACATTGTCAGTGAAATTAGGGAGATAGAATGTTCCATATTCAGCCTGAATATCAATATTGACTCGTGCGAGACCGTCGCCATTGGGATCTGTGAGAACAAGTTTGTATGCATCTAAATCTGGCAAGCCAGTTGTTCCTTCATCAATAAATCGAATACTTCCACAAATGGTCTTGCCACTCTGAACCGTCAAGAGTGTTGTGTTCACAGCGTTGTTCACGCATGGAGAATTTCCTACACCTGTGGTTGCGCAAGGCTCGTTCTCTGCCATTGAAGAAGCGGGGCAGGCAGGTACGCAACCTGTTCCGCATATGGAAAATGCCGCATTCACGCAAGTTTGATCCCACGCGACTGAACAACAGTAAGGTTGAACGGAACAAACCGCATTGCAGCAAGCAGCATCGGAACAGGAAGGAGTGGTATGAACAACCGTGCAAAGACCAGCGGTCGCTGAACCACAGGGCACAGGCGGCGGAGTTGAACAGTTAATCTGAGCATTTGCCGCGCACTGACTGTCCCACATTGTCAAGCAGCAGAATGGATCCATTGCGCAAATCAAAGCACAACACGTTGGCGTATCACAACCCGGTGTTGCGTGCGAAGCAAAGCACGAACCCGTCGCGCCGACGGGGCAAGTCTGCGCCGATGCGAATCCGCTTGCAAAGGCACCTATAGCGATCAGGCCGCAGAGGATATTGGATATGTGTGCGAAGGACTTCAAGTCACTCAACAATACGAGAAAAACTCTCATTTCAATCATCAAATTGTAAATTTAACAAAAATCACTTCCTCAAAGAAAACCCCCTCAGTCTTTCGACCGAGGGGGGTTATTTGAATCGAATTCACCGATTGAACAGAAGTTCAATCAAACTTAATTATGGGCAAACTCCCCAACCACTC
>CAMDEL010000129.1 GCA_945896765.1 Singulisphaera sp. GP187 | reverse complement strand
ACTCTTGCACGCACGACTCTTGGCAAAGCGGTGGCTGGAGATCGCGTCAACATAGAAATCGATTCGGTTGCACGGATGATTGATCAAGCAGTTCGTCGACACCTTGACGCGCGATAGTCCGCCACGCTGCAGTCCGTTCAAATCCCAGTCCAACTCGCACAAAGTAAAGTCAGATCGTCGATCTGTGGAAAGTCGTCCGATTCTTCGTCGAGTCGTTTGTTGATGTTCTCAATGAATGCTTGCGAACTTTCGACCGATGCGAATTCATTGAAGACATCCAAGTATCTATGGTTGGGCAATCGTGGCGCAGAAGGATCGTGGCCCAACTCTGGGAATGCCTGCTCGAATCCGTCGGTATAAAAAAGCAACTTGTCGCCTGCAGAAAGGGTGATCACCTGCTCGGTGAAAGTTTCGTCTTCGAATACTCCCAGAAGTCCTCCGGCAGTTGGAATCGCTTCGCACGTCCCTCCGCGAGAGATTCGCATCATCGGAAGATGTCCAGCACTCGCAACAGTCAGTTGATGATTGCGTGTGTCGATGACCGCATAAATTGCAGTTGCGAAACGCGTGGTTCGCCCAGCGCGAGTCAGCATGTCTGCATTCACTTGAGTCAGTGCCTCGCTTGGAGAAAGAATGCGATACGAATTTCCATTGATCTCTTTGGTTGGGAGACTTCGAGAAATGACCAATGTCAGCAGCGCAGCAGGCACGCCATGACCAACCGCATCCGTCACGAAGAGTCCAAGATGATGTTCGTCCAGACGCATGACGTTATAGATATCGCCTGAGACATAGGCGGCAGGTCGCCACAGAGCAGCCGATGCAATTCCGCCTATCGAAGGCAATATGCGCGGAAGAAATTCTCGCTGAACGCTGGCTGCCAATTGCAATTCTTCTTGAATGTTGTCGATTTGGTTTCGCAATCCACCAGAAAATTTCATCGCTGTTGCAGTGTCAAATTGCAATCGATGAATCTCTCGTTGCCGCGCGATGAGAGCGGACAAAGCTGTCGCCAAATGTTCTGGTCCCAGTTGCGGGTCAAGCACAAATGAAATCCCCGCTGGCGCATCTTGACTCTGGCCAAATTCTGCACAAAGCGCGACGACAGGAATCATCGAAGAGATCGCCTCCTCGATTGCAGGGGACTGCATGTTTTCGACCGTTGGAGCGCCGACCAATACCAATGCTTGCACTTCTCGGACAGCCATTGCAATCGAAATAGGATCGCGCTCGTTCATAACCCGAGCATCAAAATCGAATCGTTCACAGAGCACCCGCGCCACCGTTTCGTGCGTGTCGCCAGGCTGAAGCGATATGACTGCAATTTGTGGTTGCAGAGTTCGCCGAGATTGATGTTGTGATGGAATTGCCAAGAGAATCAAATGGTAATGAATCGCTAGTATTTTGGGTATATGGCAAACAAACTCTCATCCGCTGAAATCACTGCGAAAATGTTATGCGTCCCACACTGGTCCCGCTCTGGAGATTTGATTGAGAGGACCTTTGCTTTTCCAGATTTCATCGCATCGATGCGATTTGTCAATCTGATGGCAATTGAAGCAGAGCACACCCAGCATCACCCTGACATTCTCGTCAAATACAACAAAGTCACGCTTGGATATTCAACACACGATGCTGGTGGATTGACCTTCAAAGATTTCGATGGTGCGATCGCTGCCGATGCGGCGTGCGGAATCTAAACAACAACTTCACTTCGTGTCTGTCGTGCCGCGCAACAACTCTTGTCGAACATAAGTCGCTCTGACTTCTCGATCAGCTTCTTCGCTGTCGAGTGAACGAGGGTCGATCAGTGAAAGATGAGCGGGTTGCACTTGTAAAAGTAAGCGCTGAATAGTCGTCAGTTCAATCGGCAGAAGTCCCATCACCACACCGAAGCGCATACGACTGAGATCTTTGGTCGCCGCATCGGCAGTCAGCAATCGCGCTGCGCTCAAATTTGCATGCGACCGAAAGACGATGTCTTCGATTCGGCTTCGATAGCGGGCAAGAGCCGCGGTGCGGGCTTCGCGCTCGTACCCGATCAAGCGAGGAAGCACGATGCCATTGAATTCTTCAAGCAGTGCATCTTCGGTTGCTCCAAGAGTTGTTTGATTCGAAAATTGAAAGAAATCTCCGATCGATTCCGAACCCTCGCCGTAATAACCGCGCACCGCAAGATGCAGTTCCTTCGCCGCACGCTTGATTCGATCCGTTTCCTTCATAATCTGCGCGCCTGGTAGATGGAGCATCGCACTCATGCGAATGCCACACCCAACATTTGTCGGGCAGGCAGTCAGATATCCCCATCGAGGATGAAATGAAAAATTGGTGCAATTCGCCAGCGCATTTTCGAGTGCGAATGCCGCCTTGAATGCATCGGATAATCGAGACCCTGCGCAGAGAAATTGAATGCGCAGATGATCTTCTTCATTGACCATGATGCTTGAATGTTCGTCACTGGAAAGAGCGAGGGCGCGCGGTCCGTCGCTATTGGCGAAGTGACGCGAGACAAGGTGCCTTTCAGAAAGCAGAATGCGATCACGCGATGGAGCGGATTGCAATTCGATCCACCGCATTCCCTGATCGTGATCGATTCCATTGCAAGACTGATCAACTGCGCGGCGAACAACGCGCATGATTTCTTGTCGTACTGGATTGCTTGCTCGACTGATGAAGGGAAATCCAGAGATGTTGCGCGCCAAACGCACGCGACTTGTCACGACGACATCGGAATCTGGTCCGACTTGAGACATTGCAGCGGAGAAGGGCTGGCTCATGGGGACGGAGAATCCAATGCCTTCAGTTCGTCTCGCAATTTCGCAGCACGTTCGTATTGTTCCGCAGCGATTGCAGCTTCAAGATCACGCATCATCTTCACGCGCAAGTTCTGTACGCGTTCGATTTCCGCTCCGCCCACTGGGCTTCTTCCTAAATGATGTGTCGCACCATCTTGCGCACTCTCGATAACTTTTTCGATCATCGGCATAAACGCGTCATAGCACGCAGGGCATCCCAGCGTCGCGGACTTTCGAAAGACGGTGAAAGTCAAACCGCACGCAGCGCACTTTGCCGATCGTTCCTTGCTCTTGGCGGCTTCAACTTTCGCAACAGATCCAAGCTTTGGAAAAATATCTGCAAGAGGTTGCTCGACTGGCAGCGGATATCCCGCAGCGATTGCATGATCCGAGCACAAGTGAACTTCTTTCGAATCGCCGCCTTTGATGACGATTTCGTGCACGACTGCGGGCTTATCGCAATGATCGCAGTTCATTTCTGAACCACCACGCGGCGAATCTCCGCAAGTTGCCCCAAGAGAGCAGGCATGCGATCAAGAAGTTGAATCGTCGATCGATCACTCAGCGAAGACGCGGGATCTGGATGACACTCAAGAAAAATTGCATCAACACCAGCCGCAACGGCAGCGCGCGCAAGCAGCGGTGCATGATGAGGATTGCCGCCACTTGTCTCACCTTCTCCAGGTTTTTGTGTCGAATGAGTTGCATCAAAGCAAACGGGAACACCCATCTGCATCATGTCGCCGACACCAGCGAAGTCATTCACAAGTCTGTGATATCCAAAGAACGTGCCGCGTTCAGTCAACATGATTTGTTTCGCACCACTCTCACGCAATTTGCCGATCGCTCCAGCCATTTCGGCAGGAGCCATAAATTGTCCCTTCTTTACATTCACGGCTCGGCCAGTTTCGGCAGCTGCTGCGAGCAAGTCGGTTTGCCGCGCGAGGAATGCAGGAATCTGCAAGATATCGACAGCCTGCGCGGCGCGTGCTGCTTGTTGTGGTTCGTGAATGTCGGTCGTGACAGGCACGCCCAAAGCAGATTTTAATTTCGCCAGCATGTCGCATCCGCGTTCCAATCCAGGGCCGCGCGCGCTCTTGACGCTCGAACGATTTGCTTTGTCGAAGCTTGCTTTGAAGACAAATGAAAGTCCATGCTTTGCACAGGCATCACGCATCGTTTCGCCGATGCGCATGTTGATTGCATCGCTTTCCAAGATGCATGGACCGGCAATAATCAGCAGGGGTCCATAGGTTCCTGGACCCAAAGTCGATGGTGACTGTGAAAAAAACAAGGTGTTGTCAAGCGCCATTTTTAGATTTTCCCATTCAAAATAATCGTCATATTCATTGGCATTGCATCCTATTTTATCCGATAGTTCAATTGAAGGTGCGCACATTCCGTGCGTCTTCAGGAGGCTAGGAATGAGCGATTCAAATCAAGACAAATTCGCTTCAGACAAATTCCCAGAAGATTGGCAAGGCTTTACCGAAATGGTCGAACGCTTGCTGAAGGGTTGGTATCAACAAAAGCCAGTCGAAATCATTTCTCCACTCAATTTGACAATTGATGGCAAGGCCTTGGGCCTCGAGAATCTCTTTCGCATGGTTCAGCAGGATCCCCAGCGCGGCCACGCGTTTGTCCGAAGTTATTTCGAGAGAATCTTCGAGGGAGATTCCGTCGGCTCAAGTTTGATCCCATTCGCCGTCGCGCGTCATCGAATCATGCCCCGCATTCAGCCCGAGTCGATCTTCGAAGGCGTTGATCGTCAATCGATCGCACATTTGCCATGGGTCAATGGAACGGTGATCGTCTTTGTGCTCGACATGCCCGAGATGACCGTCAGCGTTTCTACAGAGCAAATGATTCGGTGGGGGATTGGTCCCGAAGACCTGGAAGAAATTGCCCGACAGAACCTTGGTTCATACGCACCCGATCTGCAAGTGCAAGTGATCGCAAGTCACGATGGAGGGCGCGCCGCGCTCTTGTCTTTGAAAGATGGATATGACGCAGCTCGACTTCTGCTGTCGAAGTTGCATGAACGGCTCGCAAAAGAATTGCGTGGCGATTTCTATGTCGCAACGCCTGCGCGCGATGTCTTCATCGCACTTTCGTATGGTCCAGATCCATTTCTTGACCGTATTCGTGCCAGAATTGCTCGCGATTATTCGCGCTTGCCTTATCCGATCACCAGCGATTTCTTCATCGTGACCCGAGATGGGGTTGCGGGGACTTCCAAAGCTGCGTAGTAACCTCCGCTGATATGAAGGTCGAACCAATCCTCGCCGAACTCAATCGTCAACGCAATGATCTTTCCAAGGATCCCACCGATATCGA
>CAMDEL010000128.1 GCA_945896765.1 Singulisphaera sp. GP187 | reverse complement strand
GGAAATGTTCCAACACTCGCAGGAATTTGGATTGCTCAGTACGCAGACCAACACGCTCGAACATCTGGTCCGGTGGCTTTGATCCGTCTCGATGGCGCAGCGAGTCGTGGCGAGGTCTATCGCGCTCAAGGTCGTGCTCTTCCAACTGATGGTGGTGCATGGATGGAACGCGCGAGCATCTTTGCGCGTTCGTGGATCGTCTGCACGGATTGCCAAACCGATGCATCAGCGATTGCGCTTTCTGGATGTTCGTTGGTATTGCTCAGCGGAACAGATGAAACTGCGCTTGCTGCAGCAAAAAAGACAATTGAAGCAGTTGTGCAAGCTGGGAAAGTGGGGGGCGCAGAGCCGTGCGAAATTGCACTCGCATTTGTTGGATCCCCAGAAACATCAGCGCAAGCAGCATGCAATTCTTTGATTGCATGGGCAGCAGAGCGAACGATCTCTGTTCGCTTGTCGCTTGGCGCTCATTCTCCTCGAGTCGATCGAGTCGAGTCATCGGGTCCTGTTCCGCTTGCGATGTTGAGCTCGCTCGATGTTGCCGCTGCTCTGGAGTTTATTGGAATTGCAATGAATGGAAATCCAGATCGATTTTCAGATCGTGAGCGACCGATGGCGCGCCCTGAGATCGCATCGCCGCAAGCGCAGATGGCGCAATCGCAAACTCCAGCGAACTTTGCGCCCAAAGATGTCACGCCTTCGATTTCTGCGCCAAAGCCAATATCTTCTCAGCAGGAATTATCCGCAACAAGCAGTGGAGTTGTGCGTGATTATTTCCCAGAGTTCACGGCTCTCGCTTTCAATTGCCCAGATGCTGCAAATGTTCAATTGGCATCGGATGAATTTGCAGCGCTGCACTTGATTCAATCGAACACTGGCGCAAATGGCCTTCGAATTGCCGCTGGTTGGGCGCGTGCGAATTGGAAATTGCTCTGCGCTGCTTGTCCGCAACTCAATTCCTCAAACGCGCGAATCATCGAACACATCTTGCTCGATGACGCCCGCGATGCAGCGCTTCTGCACAGAACTGGCGTCTTGCTTCACGCTCGCATCGATGTTGCGGTCGTGGGTACAGTGGTTCGCCGTCGAGTCGATCTGAATTCTTCAGAAACCGCATGATTCCAGAGGGTTATCGCCGCTCAGCGAGCGCGGCATTCCAGACTCGAAGCCAATTTTGATGCGCAAATTTTGAGCATGCACTCGTGCTCCATCCTCGTAAGGTCAACGCATCTGTCAAAGTGACAAAGTGCTCTGGTCCGCGTAATCCCTCTGGCGCCGACGCTGGTCCAAACCCGCCATCGAGATCAGATCCAAGAGCGCAGACATCGTCGCACCGAGACAGCGTGGCAATATGCTCAACATGATCAAGCGCATCATTCAAAGTGGCTGGCCGATCGACCGCCAGGAACTTGCCGTACAAATTCAAACCTACGACTCCGCCGCGCCGATTGATTTCGCGCACTTGGTCGTCGCGGATATGGCGTTGATTTGATCCCATGAAAGTGCGAGCGTTGGAATGCGATGCCACGATTGGTCGAGTCGTTGCGCCGACGAGATCATCGAACGCAGCATCCGAAAGATGACTTGCATCATGCAGTATGCCAAGTGAATCGAATGCTGCAACCACATCGCGACCAGCTGAAGTCAATCCTCCGCCAGTCGAGTTTCCGCCTGCGAATCGCGAACCAAGCGCCCAAGTCAATCCACACATTCGCACGCCGCGTTGATGCCACCGAGCGACATCGTCCGCATCTCGAATGGGATCAGCGCCTTCCATCAGAATCAGCAAACGCGTTTTGCTTTCATCGGCAAGATCTTCGCGCGTGTGAACTATGCGTACAAGTCCTTCACTTTCGAGAGTTTCGTAATAAGACATTTGCAATTCGGCCGCGCGATTTGCACCAGTCCAATCGTGTTCATCTCGATATCCCCACGGCTTCCCTGCAACTTCAGGTCCTTTTTCCACAAAAATCGTGGCAGCGATTACGCCGACATTTCCACGTCGGAGTGCGGGAAGACTGACGCAGCGATCTTCACCAACGGTGGGTTCTCTGCGAATATCACCGCTCTGCATTGCGATGTATGCGAGATCAAGATGGCCATCGATCCATGCGAGTGACATCACATCAGACTAGTCGTTTCGCATCTTGATCGACTACGATGGATATTCAATGAGTGTCGCATCAAGTTCCTCGCCAGTGGCAACTCGACAGAGAGCGCATCTTTCAATCCGAGAGCGTTTGGTTGTCGCTGCGCTTTCGCTCTGCGCGATCACACTCTTGTCCGTGGCGGCGTGGCTTCAGCCTGCTTCTGCAGGAATGGGAACACATACGCAACTGGGAATTCCAGCATGCTCATGGCCCGCAACGATTGGCTTGCCGTGTCCAAGTTGTGGAATGACAACGGCATTCGCTCTCGCTGCAGATGGCCGATTCTTTGATTCTTTTCGAGCGCAACCGATCGGTTTTTTGCTTGCACTTGCCACAGCTGGTTTCGCAGTCGTATCGTCATACGCCGCACTCACAGGCTCTCGAATGCTCAGTGCGATCACAGATAAAATCGGCGGCAGATTTTGGTGGTTCTTTGGCGCTGCGGTTCTGTTGTCATGGGGCTATAAGATGTTGACCTTTGGAGGATTGATTGCATGAACATACGCATGGACAATATTCAACGAGTGCGAACGTCTTCATGCGTGACAGCACGCATCTGTTGCCTTCTGACGATTGCATCGCTGCTTCCGCTGAGTGGCTGCATTCTGGCAGGACTGAGTTCTGCAATCGGCGCAAATATTGAAAAGCAAAAACAAATCGAAGTCCTTGCAAAGTATCGCGGACTTGAAAATAAATCTGTTGCCGTGCTCGCGCATTCGGATCAACGGACGGCGTATGAGTTTCCAACGGCGATTCCAAATATCGTCGGAAATATGGTTCTGATCTTGGACAAGAATGTTCCTGGAGTAAGAGTGCTTGATCCACGCTATTCGGTGACATGGATGCATCAGACGCCAGGTTGGCCGACACTCCCACTCGCGGATCTTGCCAAAGAATTGGATGTGGATCGCGTGGTCGTCATAGATATCTTTGAATACCGCTTAAATCCTGAAGGAAACAGTTTTCTCTGGGATGGCGTCGCAGGAGCGAATGTCAGCGTCGTGGAGCGAGATGGAATCGATCCAGATTCTTTCGCAGAGGAGTTTCAGGTCATTTCGAAATTCCCAGACATGGAAGGAATCGGCAAGGCACAAGCCGGCCCGCGCGAAATCGAGATTGGTCTTCAGAAAACATTTGTCGATCAAGTGGGATTTCTTTTCTATGACCATGCTGAAGAAAAATATCCTGATCGTGGAATCAAACGCAAATGAATCGATCTCGCATTGAAATTTTTTCAACGCAATGCCGCACGACCGCAATCTTTGTGATATGCGCTGCTGTGTTGCCGGTCGCTGGATGTAATTACCTTCTTCCTGCCAACTACATCATTGAAGGGCCGCCCAAAGCACCTGCTGCGTTTGAACTCCCATCCAAGCGAACAGTCGTCATTGTGGATGACAAAATAAATCGAATGCCTCGCGTTGCGCTGCGGGTTGGTATTGGCGATTCTGTTGGCACGCATTTGCTGGAAAACAATGTTGTTCCAGAAACAATCACCACGCGGGATGCGGTCGCATTGATTCGACGAATGGACACTGCATCAAAGCCGGTTTCGATCCAACGGATATGCGAATCGCTCGGCGCGGAGCAAGTTGTCTATGTCGAAATCGACGAGTTTAACTTGTCGGGCGGTCGTGAAGAGGGTGGACCAGAAGCAGTGGCTTTAATAAAGGTCCTCGACATTACAAACGGATCTCGTCTCTGGCCCACGGCTGGATCTGAAGCCGTCCAGAGTTCTTTGCAAGACATCAATCCATCCCTGATCACAACAAGTGCTGGACGAAGAGAAGTTGAAGATAAACTTGCGGAAAAGTTGGGCGAAGATATTGCAAAACTGTTCTACGCCCACGAACGACGCGAACTTGGCGGTCGCCTTGGTGTCAAGAAGTGATTGGTCGTGTGAGGTTGAGTCATCTGCCGCGCGCGGGAATCTTGCACCTTGTGCAAACAACTGGTGATGTCGGTTGGACTGCAGGAGCGATGACTGGCGATTCGATCGCGGACATGCGGATCGCAGTCGGACCTTCTGCCGTTCGTCATTCCAATGGAGCACTGTTGATTGCATTCAACAGCATTCTGACCGCGCCACTTGGCATCGAACGATTACTGTCACGCCGTTTGCAAGCGTGGGTTGAACGCCATGGAACTTGCCCACAAAAAATCATGGCTTATGGCGCCGCTGCTGGAGATCTTGCTCATGCATCGCTTCCTGGTGTTGATCGGGTTGTTCATCTCGAACCTCCGGCGCAGGCACAAAGAAATTGTGCGCAAGCTGCGATCGAATATTGGAGACGAACTGCAGAGTTGCAGCGGGATGATGTGCGAAGAAGTCTTGGGATTTCTGAAAGTTCAGTTGTGATCTTGGCTGTTGGTGATCGTGCGGATTCGATCGACGCTCGAGCAGCATTTGCTGCAAGTGGTCGAGCAGTGTTAGGCGGCGCCAATGTTGTGCTGATCGTTCCGACGAGGGCTCAATGGGTTTTGGAAACGAAGCGGCATGCGCGAATTTCACGAATGGAAGATCAATTTATGGCTATCGATGGAGCTGAGATTCCAAGTTCACTTTGGCTTGCAGCAGATGCAATGTTATTGCAAGCCCGAGGGGATGAATCGGAGAGTCGATGGTGGGGATGGTGTCGATGGTGGGCGCTCGCTGCAGGCATTGGTGTGATTCACGAATCATGCGTTGATGAGTGCGAGGGAACTCTCGCTTTCACACGCGGTGATCGCGATGAACTTGTGCGGCTGTTTATCCAGATTGCTGACGATTGTGGGGCGGGTGGAAGCATGTTGCGAGCATTGTCTGAGGGCGCGATTCGAAGCGCGCAAGCAGCGGCGAAATAGAGCCACGGAAACAGCCACGGAGATCCATAAGTGGTCAGCCGTGAAAAGTCCTCTCGGGGCTCAGACAGTCCTCGGGGACCGACACGATCTGGTTTGCGAAATTTTATTGCAAGTGCCGTCGGCCGCCTGCGGAACTCGCCCGAGAGAACTTTCCAACGGCTGGGCACGCAAGCGGATGCG
>CAMDEL010000127.1 GCA_945896765.1 Singulisphaera sp. GP187 | reverse complement strand
TGTATTGGTGCTGAGTTTCAAGCGAGTCATCGCACTGACCAGTATCGACGCTGGCGCACTGCGTGGCGACCTCGGCGAAAGGTTAGTACTCGTTGACCTCGAACCGATCTCAGAGACGAAGCGCAGAACAGAGAAGGCGCTTGACCGCGAATACCGATCTGCACACCCTGAGATGCTGGGCGCTCTCTTCGATCTCGTTGCGAAGGTGTTGTCAAACATCGATACGGTTGAAGTTAAACAATCTCCACGCATGGCAGACTTCGCTCGAGTACTCGCAGCAGTCG
Organism: Singulisphaera sp. GP187; assembly: GCA_945896765.1. Classification (GTDB taxonomy): domain Bacteria; phylum Planctomycetota; class Phycisphaerae; order Phycisphaerales; family SM1A02; genus F1-60-MAGs104. Next base: position 4,950 of record CAMDEL010000127.1, on the reverse strand, counting down.
ATGCGTCGATCGGGAGTTCATCGCTGGCGCTCTATGTCGATCAAGGCAAGCGCATCGCTGGCGATGTGGTCGATGCCGATGCCATCGGGAGTGCGTTGGTGGAGTGGATGAACCGACGACAAATGTTCTGGAGTGGAACAGCAGGACATTTGATGGAGGAAATCAAACCTCAGATCCCAGACCGCACATGGCCGCGCAATGTTAAAGCATTCGGTTCACGGCTTCGACGCCTCATACCTGCGCTTGCACTTCAAGGCATCTTCATCACGCCACCGAAAGCAGATAGTCACAAGAGAGTGTTTGAAGTGCAAACAACAGCCCCAACAGCCCAACAGCCCAAATACGCCACTGCTGCCATGAAAACGACGAACGATGGTCGGGCTGTTGAAACTGGGACAGCCGAACAGCCCAGCAACAGCCCAAGTGAAATGATGCCATTCTCGAACTCAAATGAAGATTCTGGGCTGTCGGGCTGTTTGGGCTGTTCTCCGCAAGAACTCAGCGACGAGCGCGAGTGGAGAACAGTATGAACGACCCATCCGCAGAATTGGCGGCACTGCTCGTTGCGCTTGGCGTCGCTGGCGTTGAAGTCGCACTGCATCCGACCGATGCAACACGCATTCGGTATCGACCATCAACACTGCCAGATGCGCTGGCACAGGAGATTGGATCGCATCGAAGCGACATCCTCGCACTGCTGCGAACCGATCATGCGCCGACCGATCCCGACGCGGTGTATCTCATGCTCGAACGCCTCGGAATTGGCGACGATCTTGGGATGCCAACGCACATTGGGTCACCCGCATGGATGATCGCAGTTGGCGAGTCGATGGCAAGTCGGTACTGTGGCTGCACGAATGCTGGGACGAAGGTCGAAGTAACAGTCGTTGACTCAGAGTCAACGCACACGAAAGGATGGTGAGTTATGGCGAGTCTTTCACGGGACGCAAACGGTACAAAGCGAGTCACTTTCGCAGGCAAGGACGGAGAGCGGCTCGTTGTGCGCCTCGGCAATGTGTCTGTCAAGGCTGCCGAATCATTCCGACTGCGAGTCGAGGCACTCATCGCGGCGAAGACAACTGGAACTCCTATGGATGCAGAACTCTCGGCGTGGGTGCGTGATCTGCCCGAGGTGACGCATTCTCGCCTAGTTCGTGTTGGAATCGTTGAACAACGCAGCGGTGGTGCAGTCGTGACGATGAGCGAACTACTCGAGCGGTTCGTCACTGCTGCAGATGTCAAGCGAGCGACTCTTGATGCCTATCGACAAACGACCAACAGTCTTCGTGATCACTTTGGAGTTGATGCATCAATCAATACATTGATGTCGAGTGATGCGGACTCGTGGCGCAAGTCAATCGCCCAGTCGGGAATCGCCCTCGCAACTGTTGCCAAGAGAGTCAATGTTGCCAAGTCAATTTTTCGCAAGGCAGTCAAGTGGAAGTTGATTCCCGCAAGTCCATTCGAGGATTTACGGGCAGGTTCTCAGTCGAATCCTGAGCGTTCGTTCTATGTTTCGCATGAATCAATTCGGGCGGTACTTGCCGAGTGTCCCGACAACCAATGGAGGAGCATCATTGCGCTGAGTCGCTATGGTGGTCTGCGGTTTCCATCCGAAGTCGTTGGGCTCAAATGGGGTGATGTCAATTGGGAACGCGGCAGACTGACCGTGCGAAGTCCAAAGACGGCAGGGCATGAAGGTCATGCGGTGCGGTCTGTGCCGATGAGTCCTGAACTGCGATCGATCTTGCAAGAATTATTCGACAATGCCGAGGATGGCAGCGAGTTGGTCGTCCCGCGTCTGGTTGATCCTCGCGTGAATCTTCGTAAAGGATTCCACCGAATCATTGAACGAGCAGGATTGATCCCGTGGCCAAGACTCTTCCACAATCTTCGCGCATCATGCGCAACTGATTGGGTGGATCAGTACCCACATCACGCCGTTGCCAAATGGTTGGGACATTCTCCACTCATCGCAGCGACGCATTATTTGCAGGTTCGGGACGCACACTTTGACGCTGCCGCAGGTCTCAATTTGGGCGACACAAAATGCGTCACACTTGAAGCACAAAATGCGTCACAGCATCCGACCGCAGTGACTCGCACTGCATCGCAATTACAACTTGTTTCACAGTCATATAGTGATGATTCACAGTGCAATGCAACGCAGTGCGAAACAGCGCATAACAGCGCAGAATCCAAACAATGGGCGAAGAAGGATTCGAACCTTCGAAGGCGTAGCCAACAGATTTACAATCTGTCCTCGTTGACCGCTTGAGTATTCGCCCAACTGATACGAATGGATGAGTGTAATGCCACTCGCGATCCCTTGCAATTGCCGTCAAAGTCTATTGCGCGACCGGAGGCTCGGGCCGCACAACCAGCCGCTTCGTAGCGTGATAAAGCTTCAGCCAACGAGCGGGCGCACGAGGCGCGCGTTTCTTGGACTTGCGCGCCGCAAACCACAGATGAACGAAGTACATCAAAACCACAAATCCAAGTGTGAATGCAACGCCGACGAGCGCCTGATGTGTGATATTTGTAACGCCAGCCTGTCGCGCCGCACGCGCTCCCATCACACCAACCAACATCTGCAGCGGCACTGTCACGATCACGCAGGACAATTCAACGAGCAGAAATTTCCACCACGCCATATGCATCAAACCGCACATCGTGATCACTGGCGTTCGCGTGCCAGGAATGAAACGCGCAGCGAGCAGCACAAGTGATCCGCGTTCGTCGATCTGATGTTTCACTTCGAGCAATCGCCTTGGATGCAAAACGCGTTTGAACCACTTCGAATGCAGGAAGCGCGTTCCAAATGTCGAGCACATGAAGAACCAAAGCCCATCGCCTACGACGATTCCTAAGTATGCCCAAATCCAGAAGTGCACAAACATCTTCATGTCATGTGCAGCCAACCATCCAGCTGGAATCAAAATCAAGTCTTCAGAGAGATGCAATCCAATTCCAGAAATTACGAATGCACCAAAGAGCGAGACTGCTCCATATTTTTCGATGTCATCTACCAGCCACTTGGGCATCTTGGAATCTTCTTCTGCTGCGTGGCGCGCAATCGCCGGATCAATAACCGCAGCACTCTGCGTTGGCGTCTGCGCCGAAGTTTGCGCAGTAGCAGAACTCATCCACAGCACAGAGGCAAAGCCAATTATCGCAGAGAGCAAAAGAAAACGCCGCATCATCATTATTGATGATACGGCGATTTTGGATCGATACTTTTGAATCAGCTCTTTGCGTCGGCTGGAATTCGCATCGAATAGAAGGATCGATAAACGAAGATCAAAGCGATCACGAGGAATGTCGTGCCGATTGCAATTTTCGTGTTCTGATTCTGCATCGTGACTGCGATTTCAACTGCAAGCAAGCCGAAAAGTGTGGTGAACTTGATCACCGGATTCAAGCTGACGGAACTGGTGTCCTTGAAGGGATCGCCGACGGTATCGCCAACGACGGTTGCTTCATGAAGCGGGGTTCCCTTGGCGCGCATGTCGACTTCGACGATCTTCTTGGCATTATCCCAAGCACCACCGGCGTTTGCCATAAAAATGGCCTGGAAAAGACCGAAGAACGCGATGGCGATCAGATATCCGATGAAGAAGAACGGATCGAAGAAGGGGAGTGCCAACGACAAACAGAAGACGACGATGAAGATGTTGATCATGCCCTTCTGTGCATAGACCGTGCAGATTCGCACAACTTCTTTCGAGTCCTGAATGCTTGCAGTTGCCTTTTCAAGATTGATGTTGTTCTTGATATAGACCACGGCTCCGTACGCGCCCGTCACAACGGCTTGGGTGCTTGCTCCTGTGAACCAGTAAATGACTGATCCACCCATGAGGAGTCCCAGCAGAATTGCAGGCTGAACGATCGAGAGTTTGCCGACGACGGTTTGCACACCTTGCGCGAGCGCAACCTTGTATGCAGGGTCAGCAGTGTTCACGATTCCACCGAGCAACGATGCAGTCTCGACGCCGATGAGCGCCAAGATGATGCCGAAGACCATGGTGGTCGCACCGACGACTGCAGTTCCGATGAGAACTGGTTTTGCAGTTGCCTTGAATGTGTTGCCTGCGCCGTCGCCCTTTTCCAATTTGTGTTTGGCAGTTTCGAAGTTTGGAGTGAATCCGAACTTCGACTTGATCTCTTCCTTGATATTAGGAATCTTCTCGATTTGGCTCAATTCGTAGACGCTTTGCGCGTTGTCCGTGACTGGGCCGAACGAGTCAACAGCGATTGTGACTGGTCCCATTCCAAGGAATCCAAACGCAATCAAACCGAACGCGAAGATCGGAGCTGCGAAAGGATAAACCGCTGGCATGATTTTGATCATGTCTTCAGCAGTGGCGCACCAAACGCCAAGACCCATCAGTGAGAGAATGACCAAACCATTCCAGAACGCTGAGAAGTTTCCAGAAACCAAACCAGAGAGGATGCACAAACTTGCTCCACCTTGCTTGCTGGCGTTGACAACTTCCTTCACGTGGCGAGACTTCGTGCTTGTGAACACTTTTGTGAATTCTGGAATCAGTGCGCCAGCAATTGTGCCGAGCGAAATAATCACAGAGAGAATCCACCAGAGGTCAGGCAGTTCCAATTCGTCTGTGATCATCGTGGTCGTTTGTTCGACAAGTGTTCCCGCTGCAATTGGTGTTGCTGTAACAACATTTGCGACGGTCTCCGATCCAAGAGCGATGTTTCCAAGCAAGACATAACTTGCAATGAATGTCACGCCGATCGAGATGATTGAAGTCAGCCAGACGAGCGAAGTCAGTGGTGCTTCTTCGTCGAAATCGGCCAATTCGCCGAAGCGAGCCTTCGAAATAACTTCGTTGATCAAGTACGAAACGAGACTGGTGATGACCATCAGAATTCGCATGGCGAAGAGCCAAACGATGAGAGTTGCGCAGAGACTTGGATTGACTTCGCCCA
>CAMDEL010000126.1 GCA_945896765.1 Singulisphaera sp. GP187 | reverse complement strand
CTTGCGATCCGCCTTCGAAACTGGCGCAAGATCAACGCTATACAGATGCGAATCTTCAATTCCAGTTTGTACATCGAGGGGGTGTTGTGTCATCATGGGTCTGTTTGTATCGGTCGATCCGCCCCGATGAATGCAAAGTCCGCTACGCGGCTAAAAATGGCTTGGTTTGCGCTTGAGAAACTGACCTCGGCCGATTTCTCCGACGAATATTCCACCGCGGACCGCGAGTTGTCCACGCACTGCGACTTCCGTCGCGCATCCTTGAACGGCCCAACCCTCAAATGCACTGTAATCCACATTCATCGAGTGGGTGGCGGCTGAAATAGTCCCACGATATTCGGGATCGAACACGACAAGATCCGCATCTGCTCCAACTTCAATCGATCCTTTGCTGGGATACAAGTCGAAGCATTTTGCAACATTCGTACTTGCGACACGGACCATCGTGCAGAGATCCATTTTTCCACTGCAGACTCCATACGTGTAAAGCAACCGAATTCGATCTTCGAGGGAAGGAATGCCATTTGGAATTCGAGTGAAGTCCTCGCGACCCATTTGCTTCTGCGTTGCAAAATCAAATGGCGCATGATCAGTTGCGACCGTGTCAATTTCCCCTTCCTGCAGAGCCTTCCACAAGATTGCCTGATTGCGAGCATCGCGCAGCGGGGGAGACATCACAAATTTCGCACCTTCGAAGTTCGGCCGCTCGGCATCGCTCTTGGAAAGTGTGAGGTATTGAATGAGCGTTTCGATGTTGACTCTCACGCCGCGAGCCCTCGCTGAAAGAGCACGCTCAAGCGCCTCTGCACAACTGAGATGCACGATGTATGTCGCAGCTCCAGTCATTTCCGCGAAGGACATCAAGTGATGAACTCCATCTGCTTCGACCTGAGGCGGGCGGCTCTCATGATGTTGAGAAGGATCGGTTTTTCCTGCAGCAAGAAGTTCGCGAGATTTTTCAGCGACAAGTGTTTCATTCTCGCAGTGCGCCGTGACGATCACGCCAAGTTTCTTTGCCAATCGCAGCGTGCGATACAGCTCACCGTCATCGATGCCAAATGCACCTTTGTATGCAAGGAAAATCTTGAATGAGGCAATGCCACGCCGAACGATTTCGGTCAGCTTCGCTTCTGTCGCGTCATCAAACTTTGTAACGCCCATGTGAAACGAAAAATCACACGCAGATTTTCCGACCGCTTTCGACATCCACAGATCAAACGCCTCGATTGGATCATCACTTCGCGCTGGACAACACATCTCAATCATCGTGGTCGTCCCCCCAATCAACGCAGCGCGACTGGCACTTTCGTATGTGTCTTTCGCATATGTCCCCATGAACGGCAAATAGATATGTACATGAGGATCGATGAATCCAGGGAAGACAAACTTTCCCTTTGCGTTGACGATCGTTGCGCCTGCGGGTGCAACGAGGTTTTCACCGATCTGCGAAATCACATCGTCTTTGCACAGAACATCACCACGAAAGCGTTTGGTGTCGGTGACGATCTCGCCGCCTTGGATAAGCAATGTTGTCATTTGCGCCAGACATCCGCCGCGTTTCCGCCAAACCAACGCGTCGAGACGACCTTCTGCTGCGTGAAGAATTGCACACCTTCGCGTCCTTGAATATGCAAGTCGCCATAAAATGATTCATCCCAGCCAGTGAATGGAAACATCGCCATTGTTGCGGGAACGCCCACATTGATTCCAACCATTCCAGCCTTCACGCGGTGCCGAAATTCTCGTGCTGCGAAGCCAGAATTCGTGAAGATCGCTGCGCCATTTCCAAAGCTGGATTTATTCGCCAATTCAATCGCATGATCAAGATCGTTCATCCGCATCACATTCAGTACAGGACCAAAAACTTCTTCGCGCGCAATAGTCATTTCTGCCGCGACTTGATCGACAATCGTTGCTCCGACATAAAAGCCTTTGGGAGCATCTGGAACTTTCACTCCACGCCCGTCGCAAATGATTTTCGCGCCTTCTTGTTCGCCCTTGGAAACAAGCTCGACGACTCGATCTCGGTGTTGCGCGGTGATGACTGGTCCCATATCCGGCTGGTTTTTTCGATCCGTTGGACCAACACGAATATTTTTCGCAGCTTCAACCAATGAGGGCAGAAGTCGTTCAGCGGCAACGCCAACAGTCAACGCTGTTGAACCAGCCATGCACCTTTCACCTGCGCAACCGAATGCAGCTGTGGCAAGTGCTTCGACAGTCTTTGGAACATCCGCGTCGGGCATGATGACGATGTAATTCTTTGCGCCGCCATTCGCTTGCACACGCTTACCATGCTTTGTGCCAGTTTCATAGATGTACTTTGCAATCGGCGTCGAACCAACGAATGAAATCGCCTTGACTTTGGGATGCGTCAAGAGCGCATCAACACTTTCGCGGCCGCCGTGAACAAGATTAAAAACTCCCTTTGGCAGTCCAGCTTCGATCAGTAATTCCGCAAGCATCACCGCCCCAAGTGGAACTTTTTCACTCGGCTTCAAGACATATGTATTCCCGCACGCAATCGCGACAGGAAACATCCACAGCGGAACCATAATGGGAAAGTTGAACGGCGTGATTCCAACGCAGACTCCAAGAGGTTGATGCGATGTTTCGCAGTCCACGCCTCGTGCGATCTCCAAAGTATCGCCCATCAACAGCGATGGAATTCCGCAGGCATACTCGATGTTCTCTAGACCTCTATAGACACTTCCGCGCGCTTCGGCCAATGTCTTTCCATGCTCTCGCGAAACTGCGACACAGAGTCGATCAAAATTTGCTTCGATCAGTTGTCGGTAGCGAAAAAAGATTCGTGCGCGCTCGATCGCTGGCGTCTGAGCCCATGCAGGAAATGCATCAGCAGCTGCTTCGACTGCAGCATCGACTTCGACTTTTCCTCCAACAGGACAGTTGGCAATCAATTCTCCAGTTGAAGGATTAAAGACTGGCGTTGTTGCAATGTTGGGGGTGATCCATTCGCCGCCAATGAAGAGCGGGCACGGTGAAAGAGTTGCGGTAGTTTGCATTGTGGTTCTCGAATTCGAATCGATCGATAGTCTATCGAAGAGCAAGTGTGCGAAACAGGTTCGGCGAGTGTTACTATCCCGATTCGAACGCATATGAGCCAAGAAATTCCTACTGTGGATGTGTTGATTGTCGGCGCAGGTTGCGCTGGACTTTTTCTGTTGGATTCACTTGTACGCAAGGGTATTTCTGCGTTGTTGATCGAGTCAACAGCTCTTGGATATGGGCAGACGACATCAAGCCAAGGCATTCTGCATGCTGGGGTGAAGTATTCGCTCGGCGGTCTTGCAGGCGATGATGCAACCGAGGCAGCAGCGGCTGCATCGCTCTGGTCGAAAATGCTTTCGGGCGATGGAACCGATTTGCGTACGGTTCGCAAACTTGCAGATCACTGCTATCTCTGGCGCACAGCAGGTCTCGCAGGTGTTGCAGGAATGCTTGGTGCAAAGGTCGCGCTGCGCACTCGGCCAGAGCCAGTTTCGAATGATGCGCGACCAGTGTGGCTGAAAGATGTTGGCGGCGAAGTGCTCACACTTGCGGAAACTGTGATCGATCCTCGTTCACTTTTACAAGTTCTCGCAAAGCGGCATGCTGGATGCATCGCTCTGGGCAATGTCCGCCGCATCGTTGGAGAAAATGGACTGCAGCGGATTGAAATTGTCGGCGGGCGTCTGGTGAGCGTTTTCGCGCGCCAACTTATCTTGACTGCAGGTGCTGGAAATGAAGCGCTTTGTAAGTCAGCAGGTATTGCATGCGAAATGCAGCGAAGACCGCTTCGTCAAGCGATGATTCGTGGTCCACTCGAAATGGTTTTCGGTCACTGCATTGATGGCGCCAAGACACGCGTCACGATCACAAGCGACCGAATCTCCAGTGATGAAGTCGTTTGGCATATCGGAGGTCAAATCGCAGAAGATGGTCCTCGCATGACGCTCGAAAATTTTCGTACGCATGCAATTGCAGAACTTCGCAGTGCGATTCCAAAGCTCAATTTGCAAGGGTGCTCATTCGCAAGCTATGACGTGGATCGTTCAGAGCCGCGCACTGGAGATGGTCGTCGACCGCCGCGCGCATTCACGCGCACAACTGGCGGAGTCACAATTGTGTGGCCGATCAAACTTGTATTGGCGCCGGTGATCGCGGCAGAAATCGCAGCATCCATCGCTGCGAGCGAATATCCCACAGCGCACTGGCCAAGCGATGTTCCAGCGCCGGAATTCGCGCAAAGACCGTGGGAAGTTGCGACACTTTCATGGGATGCAATTTCATGAGTGCTTTGAACATTCCACTTCGAACTTCTGTGCGCTTGGGTCGATCAGTCACTGCTATCGGATGGGGCGCATTCAAAATTGGCCGCAATCAAGGAGCAAAATATCCTCAAGCTTATGAACTTCCAAGTGAAGCGGACTCCGTTGTGCTCGTACGCAACGTGCTTGCCCTTGGCGTTCACGCAATCGACACTGCCCCAGCATATGGATTGAGCGAGTATCGCGTGGGACTTGCGTTGGCAGGACTCGATCCTGCAGTGCGCCAAAAAGTTTTTCTCTCGACAAAAGCTGGAGAGCAATTTGCAGATGGAGTTTCGCAATACGACTTCTCGCGCACAGCAATTTCTAAGAGCGTTCAAGAAAGCCTTGCTCGTCTGCAAAGTGAATCAGTCAATCTGGTTTGGATTCATTCTGATGGATCCGACCTCGCCATTCTGCGTGATGGCGGTGCGATCGCCGCGCTTGATTCTCTCAAGTCAACTGACAAGATTGGCGCAATCGGTTTTTCGCCAAAGTCTCCCGAAGGTGCTGCGGTGGCGTTGCTCGATCCTCGAGTCGATGCATTGATGCTTGAATTTCATCCCAAGGCGCAAGAGATGCTCGCAATTCTTGTCGCTGCAGAAAAAGTGGGCAAGGCAATCTTTGTCAAGAAACCACTTGCCAGCGGTACGCTCGATCCAGGCGCAGCAATCCCTTGGATTTTGGGTCATTCTGCTGTGACTTGTGTCGTCGTTGGCGGGCTCTCAATCGAACGATTGCGATCGAATGCTTCTCTAGCGGTCTGATTTCCCACAATCCGCCGCGTATGTTTTTAATGATGCGGAGGCAGAGGCTTCATCTCTCCGCTGGCGACTTTGGATTGATATTCGACCCAAGTCATCGGCGGTTTTCCAGTTGGAACTTCCACCATCGTGATGCATCGATCGACTGGGCAGACCAGTGTG
>CAMDEL010000125.1 GCA_945896765.1 Singulisphaera sp. GP187 | reverse complement strand
AGGAACGATTCAGATGGTCGAGTCGATCATCAAGGACAAGAAGAGAATTCTGCCATGCGCTGCGTACTGCGAAGATGACTTCGGCGTTGCTCCAGGCCAGAAGGGTGGCGGTTACTTTGTCGGCGTTCCTTGTGTCTTGGGTAGCAACGGTATGGAGCGCGTGGTTGATATCAAATTCAATCCCGCAGAGAAAAAACTTTTCGACGAATCTGTGTCGCATGTGAAGGACCTCGTCGAAATCGTTCGTAAGACATTCCCTGAATTGGCTTGAAGTCGGGTCAGTCCGAAAGAACAAAAGGAAACACAATGAATATTTTTCAATCTTCGCTTCTTTATAGTGCTGGTGGACCCTGGAGTCTTGGATCTGGTGGCGGCAAGCCCGAACAGTCGAAACCACAACCACCTGCAACGACTCCCAGCGCCGGGCCTACTGCCGGCGGCCCAGATGCAAATCAGGCCGCGCAGATTCAATTGACTCGCCATGAAAAGAGAACCTTCGTCGCCCAAACTGTGCATCTTGCTGGCAACGCATTCGTCGATTGTTCATTCGACTCTTGCACGCTTGTTCTGACCAATGCACCTTTCGTATTTTCTGGACAGTGCAAAGTTCAGCGCTGCAATTGGCGGATCGAATATGACCTGTTGTGGGGCGCTCCGGCGATGCGAATGCAATTGCGGCAAATTCTCGATTCGATGGATTCGGTTGTCGAACCACCACCGACTGGCTGACCTGAGAATTTGCTGGGGGAGTTTTCGAGTCTTGCTTTGCACAACTTTTTGATTCCTGATTTCTGCAGTTATTTTCTTCATCATTTGATGGACAATCTGCCGATTCGAAGGGGATGCGCGTCACGATGCCATTTTTCAACCCAGACCCAGGGTGGCTCTTTCTTGTTGCGGGAGTTGCGCTGATCGTCTGCGCTGCTGTGATCCCCGAGGCCGAAAAGGTGCATTCGATGCGCAATCAATTGCAGACGATTCGATTTGCCGAACAGCACAACTTTGCTCGCATGTCGGCGTGCTCACGTTTCTTGGACGATCTGAAAGCTGGAGATCAAGGGCTTGTGCGGCGCTTGGCTGCAAGTCAATTGAATTTGATGCCACGCGGCGAGACTGCGTTGTTGATCGCAACATCGATCGACGCCACGCCAAGCGATTGGATCGAAGCGAGTGTGATACCGCCAAGCTATGAAGCAGAACCATATCCCGACACACTGCTTGCGCGATGGACGCTTGGCTCTCAGCGACTTTGGGTGATCGCAAGTGGTGCATTCTGTATCTTTCTGGGATTGATTTTCGGGCCGATGGCAAGAGTCCAAGAAAAACCGATCTGAAATCAGAAAGTCTTCGGCGTTGACCTAGGTTTCCCCTTGGAGGTCAATGATGCCAAGGACACTAAACGAATTGAATGATGGAACGTTGCGCGCGGCAGAAGCGCTTGACCGCAGTCCGCGCGCGTGGCGGGCGGCGGCGATGCGCGTGGGCGGATTGGATGTGCTAGCACGCGAAGCGTTGAGTGGAGTTGGTCAACTCGAATCGCTTTTAGATTCGGTGGAGGCAGGCGCAGGAGTTGGCGCGTCATTGTTGCGTGAACGACTCGCGCGCAGCGATCCCGATGCGCAGCGTCGAATGATGGAACCGCTTTCGACGCAACTTGTTGTTCTGGGTGATTGCGATTATCCACCCATGCTCGCCGCAAGTACGGATCCGCCAATTGCGCTTTGGATTCGCGGAGAATTCTTGCCAAATGACGCGTGGTCGGTTGCAGTTGTTGGTGCGCGTCGTTCGAGTGCGTATGGAATCGAACAGGCTGGGCGATTTGCTGGTGGACTTGCGGGAAGCGAAGTCGCAGTTGTCTCGGGTGCTGCAAGAGGTATCGACGCCGAAGCGCACCGCGGCGCTTTGCGAGCGGAGGGGCGGACGATCGCAGTCATCGGCGGAGGCTTGAGCGATCCATATCCACCAGAGCACATTGAACTTCTCGATGAAATCGTGGCGTCAGGTGGAGCAGTCGTCAGCGAATGCCCGATGCAGGCGGCGGCGACACCAGATCGTTTTCCAAGTCGGAATCGAATTCTTGCGGGACTCAGTTTGGGAACGCTGGTCATTGAAGCCGCGACGAGATCGGGCGCAATCATCACGGCGAATATTGCTTGCGAAATCAATCGGATTTGTATGGCGCTTCCTGGACCCGTGAACTCTGGACGATCTGCAGGGTGTCATAAGTTGATTCAATCGATGCAGGCGTACTTGGTAGAAACTCCTGAAGATGTACTCAATCAGCTTGTGACACACGCGACAACAATTGAAGGGGCGTTCCTTCTCGGTCGTGCAGGATTTGATCCGCCGCGAATTCGGCGGAAGTAAAAAGATTTGCTGGGTTCTGTCGCACAAATCACACCGCTCGACGCTTCTGCCCGTCGAATTGGCGCAATCACGCTGTTCAAATTCCGTAGTGCGGTTCTATAGTTCGATTCCGTAGATCGAAATTCAGTCGCGCATTCGCTTGCGTGCCCAGCCGTTGGAAAGTTCTCTCGGGCGAGTTCCGCAGGCGGCCGACGGCACTTGTTAAAAAAATTCGCAAGCCGGATCGTGTCGGTCGCCGAGGACTGTCTGAGCCCCGAGAGGACTTTTCACGGCTGACCACTTATGTATTTCCGAGGCTCGATTCCGAGGCTCGAATCAGTGGCTGAACTGGGTTTAGTTCAGCCCAAGGCTGAACTGTTTTTAGTTCAGCCCGAGGCTGAACTGTTTTTAGTTCAGCCCAAGGCTGAAGAAGAGCGCGGAAAACAGGAGATCGCAAATAACAATCGCCACCGTTGTCTGCACAACTGTATTTGTCGTTGCCTTTCCAACTCCCGCCGCACCACCAGTGACCTTCAACCCATTCGTGCACGCGATCAATCCCAGCAGGGTTCCAAATACAGCAGCCTTGATAAGCCCAGTATTGAAATCAACTGGTCGAAGTTGGCTCAGCGTGTTCAACTTATAAACCTCATACGGAATATCTAAAACAAAAACACCGACGACTCCACCGAATACGACGGAACAAATATCTGCGAAAACCGAGAGGACGATCAGGCTGCCAGCAGTCGCAATCACCCGAGGCATCACAAGAAATCGAATCGGGTTGAGTGCCATTGCTTCGAGCGCTTCGATTTCTTCGCCAACCTTCATTGTTCCCAATTCTGCTGCGATCGATGCGCCGGCAAAACCCGTCAATACAATCGCAGCAATCAGCGGGCCGAGTTCTCGAAAGACAGCGACGCCGACGAGGTTGGCAACTTTGTCGACCTGTCCAAATTCTCTCAAACTTGGTGCGGTCTGAAGAGCCAAGATAATTCCGATACATCCAGAGACGAGCAGAACGATTCCGATTGATCGTGTTCCAACTCGTACGACTTGCACCGCGAGAGCTTGTGCTCCGAATCGCGCGCGGCGCTGAATGAGCGACCGCACAATCCACACAAGAACATCAAAGAGCATGTTGGCCCATGATCCGATCAATCCAAGAACCTCTCCCCAGATTTCCCAATATCGATCAATCACAGAGGTCACCATTGAAGGTGTAGGGGCTGGTGAGGGTGCGGTGCTCATGGGTTTTCGCCAGGTACTTTACTTGAGATCTTCACTTTCGATCTTCACAGAACGCTGTCATTTGGCTGCTTCTTCAACCGTGTCGCAAATCGTAAACATCCCAACTAACTTCGTGATTTCAAATGCGCTTCGCACCTTTGGTCCAACTCCGACCAGAACGAACTTCATCTTGTTTCGCATCGATGATTGCAATGCTTCGATCATCGTGGCAATACCCGACGAATCCATGTAATCAACCGCAGTCAGATCGATGACCAGTTTCGCCGGACGTGTTCGCACGACCTCTGTCACAGCTTTGCGTATGGCGGATGAACGAGCCATGTCGATATCACCGGCTGGGCGGAGGACAATCATGTCGCCAATAATTTTTTGTTCGATAACAAGTTCTTGATTCATGGAAATGTGTTCTCTGGTTTTGTAGGCGTAACATTTTGAAGTTCTTCTGGAGAGAGCCACTTGACGAGGGTCAGCCGCATGCCGCCTTCTGGTCGTTGCTCCCAGCATGATTCATTCATCGTTTCCTTGATGATGTGCACGCCCAATCCACCAGGCTTCACATCGGAAAGGTCTCGACCTTTTATTTTTTCGGGGGCGACAGATCGACCGAGGTCTTCGATAATAATTCTGATTCCTCGGGGTTCACGAACTCGCCACAAATGGACCCATATCATTTCGTCCGTTCGTCCGTCGTATCCGTGACGAATGACGTTGGCAAGAGCCTCGTCAATAGCAAGCATCAACAAACCGCGCGATTTCTCTGAAAATCCAACGACTTTGGCCAGTCCCTCGACAGTTGAGCGAATCGTAGAAAGCAAATGTGGATCACTGAAGAGTCGAATGCTGATTTCAGGATTGCGTTCCATACTTTCTATCACCATTGCGGTCGAGGTCTGCTTGGTGGATACATCGTTGATGAATATGCTTGTTCAGGGGGGGCAAGGTGTTCATCGATCGTCCACTGTCTCCACCGTCGATATGAAACTAATCGAATGGGATCTGGATCATCAAATTTGTAGCCCAAATCTTGCCCAGTCATTCGTTGCAGTCCACCGATCGCCAGAAATCGCACAAGTTCGTCGTCAGAACAAAGGCACTCTACGATTTGTGGGATTTGTTCTCTGCGATTGTATTTGACCGCGTCTTCGATTGCATACACACGAGCGCCAGGCGCGGGGTTGGAAAATCCACCTTCGGTTGCACTCGGCGCACATCCTGACAATGGCAAGAAGATCAATGCGCAAATCAAAGCAAGCGCAGTCGAGAGAGTCGAAGCGTGGACTCTTGCTTGGCTCAGAATGGTTTGAAAGAGAGTCGCTGACACTTTGACGAGGATAGCGTAAAACAAGTTAGTATTCATCCCTTCACTTCCCCAGAGAGCGTAATGCAGACATCCAATTCCGACCAACAAATATCTCAATCTGAAACTGTCCTGATCTTGGACTTTGGAAGTCAATATGCACAGTTGATTGCGCGGCGCGTTCGGGAAGCGGGGGTATACAGCATTCTCGTTCGACCGAATGCTCCGGTCGCAGAGTTGATGGCACACAAGCCAATTGGAATCATTCTTTCTGGAGGTCCATCGAGTGTTTCGGACGCTGGTGCGCCACGCTGCGATCCGGCGATTTTCGATCTTGGCATTCCAATCTTGGGAATTTGTTATGGCATGCAATTGACTTCGCAAATGATGGG
>CAMDEL010000124.1 GCA_945896765.1 Singulisphaera sp. GP187 | reverse complement strand
CGTCCCTCAGGCTCCGGCACAATCGAAACTTGCGTCGGTACATATCCCGGACGCAACACCGCCAGACATGTCGAGCGAGAATTCAACACGAGATCAAGCTGACCCTCTGCATTTGTCTTAGGAGCCTTTCCCTTCTTAGGGAAAAAACTGAACCAACGCACTCCGTGTTGACGAATGTCAACATCGGCGACTGGTGCGCCCGTGACCGCATCAAGAGTGCGAATTTGGATGGGCTTCGAGACGCATCCAGGAGCAAGCAGAAGTGCGAATAGGATGCAAATTCCAGCCAAATTTGGCGATGTTCTGCGGAAGGACCAATGATTGAGGATTGAGATCATCGAAAGAAGGAGGTGTGAAATGAAGAGGACTTCGGTATTATTCAAAGCCAGTCACTTTGGGGATTGGTGTAACGGTAGCACAACTGACTCTGACTCAGTTTGTCCTAGTTCGAATCTAGGATCCCCAGTTCATCTGACGTTCGATTGCCTGCGCTTCAGCCCGTCCACGCAGACAACAATGTTGCAAGATCAATGCCGTCAACCTGACCATCTTGATTGATATCGGCGGGACAATTTGCGCATGTCCCCCACGCACTCAACACCGCAGCAAGATCGTTCCCGTTGACCAGACCATCATGGTTGATGTCCGCCGGAATTGGAAGCCCAAGATTTCCTTCGACAGTCAGCGTCAGCGCCGCGCCGCTTCCTCCAGGTTGCCAAGTGATCCCATTCTGCAATGTGATTGCGCTGAATGTGTTGCCGACCGATGCATAATTCCATACCGCATTCGCTCCGCTGGAACTGTTTGATTGTGCGACGATCCAATATTTCTGACCAGCATGCAGACCAACTCCACCAGTTGAAACAAAGATTTCCTGCACGGGATTCCAACCAAGCGCTTGGATATTGATGTTCCACTCAGCCAAAATTGTGTTGCTTGGAATGCTCACACTTCCAGAGGTTTGATCGGTACGCAGCGTGACCGTCACGGCGGGGTGGACCGAATCACTATTGTTCATAAACCAAATCTTGACTTGGGTCAGCGTGTAATCAGAATTCGGGCTGAACCGTGCGCCAACGGATTGCTGATTGGAAACATCGGGACCCCATAAACCAAAGAAGCCGCCAAAAGGATTCGCCGTGGTGTGAATGACTGCTGCGGCGACGCTTGAAGCGATTGCGAGCGACAGAAGACATGCGGTTGTTTTATGGCGTAGCCCAAGCATTCAGAGTGAATTGTGACACAAGCGGAAGAAAAGTCAAAATCGATTTTCGAGATTGATCGCAAGCCAATTCTGCGCGAATTCGCTGTCCCCGCTATGGTTCATGCCCATGCGAGTCGTCAGCCTGCTTCCAAGCGCCACTGAAATTCTCTGCCGAATCGGCGGTGAAGATCTTTTAGTTGGTCGAAGCCACGAATGCGACTGGCCGCCGCAAATCAAAGATCGTCCGGTGCTGACTGGACAGCGCACGCCAGCACCAACTGGAATTGGCGCGAGCGCTGAGATTGATCAAGCTGTTCGCGAAGCACTCGGTGCAGGAAAATCTGCAAATCAATCTTTGTACACGCTCGATACAGATGCACTGCGCAACCTTCGACCCGATGTGATTCTGACTCAAGATTTGTGCGATGTCTGTTCGATTGATCTCGAAACTGTTCGCGCAGTCGCAGCGAAGATGAATCCGTCGCCGACCATCATCAGTCTTGACCCGAAATCGATTTGGGATGTGCTTGATGATTGCTTGAAGGTCGGTGAGGCGATTGGTCGACCGCAGCAAGCCGAGCGTGCGATGGTTGAAATGCGCGAAGGATGGTGGACTGCTGTCGATCATGTCAATCCATTTATCGAAGGGCCTGAAGTGCTTTTTTTAGAATGGATGGATCCTCCATTTGTTGGTGGACATTGGACTCCAGAGATGATCATCGCAGCAGGTGGCAGGCATTCGCTCAATCTCGCAGGAGCGAAAAGTCGCGTGGCATCGCCGGAGGAAATTATTGAAGCTGCACCGCAGCGCATCATCATTTGTCCATGCGGTTATGGATTGCCGGCGATTCGATCCGAGATGGCGACACTGCGTGCGCAAAAATGGTGGCCCCTCCTTCCTGCGAATATGGATGGCTCCGGCCGTGTCGTGATGGTCGATGGCAATCTGATGTTCAATCGCCCCGGTCCGAGATTGATCGATGCATTTCGGTGGATGACAGGATGGCTGAATGACCGTCCCGAACTGATCCCGGACGGCTTTCCAGTCGAGCATGTCTGAATTTGTGCCGTTTTTATGGAGATTTCGTGGTCGTAAAGGTCGCTCGTTTCGGCACGGGAATTGCTATGAATACTTCCTATGAACTTCGAGAAATTTACAACACTCGCCCAGCAAGCCTTGTCGCAAGCTCAAGCCAACGCCGTTCGTGATCAACATAGCGAAGTTGGATCGCTGCAACTGCTCGTTGCATTGTTGAGCGAGAAGGATGGACCAGCGTCAAGCGTGCTTACGAAAGCGGGACTCGACCCTGCGCGTATTTCTTCAACAGCCGTTGCACAATTATCGCGCCAACCGCGCGTCCAAGGTGCGACTGCGAATGCTGGACGCGAATTGATGGAAGTGATTGGTGCTGCAGAGCGACTCGCGCTGAAGATGAAGGACACATATGTCTCCAGCGATCACTTGCTGATTGCGATTGCGCAGACGCGCGGTGCAGGACAAGATGTTCTCGCCGCTGTTGGTGCGAATGCGAAGGATCTTGAAACTGCAGCGCGCGACATTCGCAAAGCAAGTGGAGTGCAAGGTATTCACGATCCTGGTGCAGAGAGCACATATGAAGCGCTCAAGAAATATGGAAAAGACCTGAACGAACTTGCTGCCAACGGAAAACTTGATCCCGTCATCGGCCGTGACGAAGAAATCCGAAGATGCATGCAAGTCTTGTCGAGGCGGACGAAAAATAATCCTGTGCTGATTGGCGAGCCTGGCGTGGGCAAGACTGCGATCGCAGAAGGACTCGCGCAGCGCATCATGAATGGTGACTGTCCAGAATCCATGCGTGCTTCGCGGATCATTGCACTTGATGTTGGCGCGCTGCTTGCAGGAGCGAAATTCCGCGGTGAATTTGAGGAAAGACTCAAAGCAGTTCTGCGTGAAGTTGCCTCGAGCGAAGGTCGCATTATTCTTTTTATTGACGAACTTCACACAATTGTTGGTGCGGGCCAAGGCGAAGGTGCTGTCGGCGCGGGCCAACTGTTGAAGCCAGCGCTTGCGCGCGGCGAGTTGCACTGCATCGGTGCGACAACACTTGACGAATATCGCAAGCATGTCGAGAAAGATGCGGCATTCGAGCGGCGTTTCAGTCCTGTTTTCATTGGAGAACCGAGCGTCGAAGATGCGATTGCAATTTTGCGTGGGCTGAAGGAACGATACGAAGCGCATCACGGCGTCCGCATCCAAGACGCAGCACTGGTGACGGCGGCGAATCTTTCGGATCGATACATCAGCGATCGATTCCTTCCTGACAAAGCGATTGACTTGCTCGACGAAGCCGCCAGTCGCTTGCGTATCGAAAATGATTCGATGCCAGTGGAACTTGATGCAATTCGAAGGCACATCACGAAACTTGAAATTGAAAAAGCAGCGCTGCAGATTGAGAAGGATCCACAGAGTGCTCAACGACTTGCTGGCGTCGATCAGGAATTGGCAGGCGAGCGAGAGCAAGATCGCACAATGACTGCGCAGTGGACGATTGAAAAGAAAGAACTTGACGCTATCAAGGACATGACTCGGCAGATTGAGACAAAGCGGGTTGAATTCGATCAGGCTCAGCGGCGTGGAGATTTTGAGCGCGCTGCACGCATTCAACATGGCGAAATCCGTGATTTAGAACTTCGCCGTGGGGAAGCAGAAATTGCACTTCGAAAGCGAATTGAATCTGGAAATGCGCTCGTGAAAGAAGAAGTCGATCCTGAAGCCGTTGCAGAAGTTGTCGCCAAATGGACGGGCATTCCAATGTCAAAGTTGATTGAAAGCGAGCGCGAGAAACTTTTGCATATCGAAGATGCGCTGCGTCGCAGAGTCGTCGGACAATCCGAAGCAGTGCGTGCGGTCTCCGAAGCGGTGCGACGCAATCGAGCTGGACTCGGCGAAGCGAATCGCCCTATTGGATCGTTTCTCTTTCTTGGACCAACCGGCGTTGGCAAGACCGAACTGTGCAAGGCGCTTGCAGAATTGCTTTTCGATTCGCAAGATGCGATGGTGCGTATCGATATGAGCGAGTACATGGAGCGCCACTCAGTTGCGCGATTGATCGGCGCACCTCCTGGCTATGTTGGATATGACGAAGGCGGTCGATTGACTGAGGCAGTTCGGCGGCGGCCGTATTGTGTTGTGCTCTTTGACGAATTCGAAAAAGCGCATCCAGATGTCAGCAATATTCTGCTGCAGGTTCTCGATGATGGCCGACTGACCGATGGTCAAGGGCGCACAGTCAATTTCGCAAACACCATTATTGTGATGACCAGCAATATCGGTTCGTCTGCGATTCTTGAAATGTCCGAAGCGCATCAACCTGAAGAATTGATTCAAGCCCATGTACGCAAATTGCTGAAGGCTTCGATGCGGCCAGAACTCTTGAATCGAATCGATGAGACCGTGGTCTTTCACCAACTCGATCGAGAAGAACTTGCCAAAATTGCAGAGATTCAAATCGGAAATCTGCGACGACGACTTGTGCAGCGTGGCCTCGGATTGGAAGTTTCTGCAGCGGCGCGTGATGCACTTGCGGCCGAGGGCTATGACCCACAGTTTGGCGCACGCCCATTGAAGAGGGTCGTGCAGCAACGTATCGAAAATCCGATTGCATCTGGAATTCTTGGCGGAACGTTTCAGGATGGTGACACGGTTCGTGTGGATTATCAGGGAAAGACTTTTACATTCACCAATGACTCAAAAAGGAAACCGCACTCGGTCTAGTGCGGTTTCTTTTTGTTGTGCGTGCATATTTTGACAGCTGACTGATTTGACCTAAGGGCTCAAACAAATTCAGAATGGTTTATGCGAACGCCGCGGGACGCATATCCTGGCGCTCAAACATGCATGGACTCAAATATGGTTCGTGCAGATTTTGGCAGCGGACTGATTCGCCCCCGGGCTCAAACATGCTGCGCCTCGCCTACGCGGACTCCGGCTCGGCTTGCAAACTCGCCGGGGTTCAAATCAGTCTGCTGCCTACGTTGGTGAATCAAATTCTCGTTCGAACGTTTTTCAGATCCGTCGTGCTTCTGTTTGCGTGCCCAGCCGTTGAAAGATTCTGCCGGGCGAGTTCCGCAGGCGGCCGACGGC
>CAMDEL010000123.1 GCA_945896765.1 Singulisphaera sp. GP187 | reverse complement strand
GTGATGCTGACCAAGAGCGCAGCGCGAATTTCTGGCTGAACTTCCAGCCATGGCCGATTGCAGAGAACGCGCGCAATCGATTCGGCCGTCAGCCAATGTCGCAGAGTCGCTTGCTCGATCGCAGTCGCAAGTCCACCTATTGATTCGCCGGCAGAATCTTCGCCGTGTGAATTTTCCGGTGCACTTTCAGTCGAGTTGAAGTTTGGAGCAGCACGCGGCGCGCGCACTGTCCGTGCATCGAAGCGCAACTCGGGAAAGCACGCGACCTGCGCCAAAATGCGAGTCAACGCAGCGGCGCGCGTCGGTGAAGCAAATCGAGCATTCACTTGGAGCGAACTCGAACCGCGGATTTGCGCAGCGCAGGTGCCATGTCGGCGCGTTCCCAGAGGAATGAACCCTTGCCGGATTCACCTGGTTCACGTCCGAAGTGTCCGTGATATGCAGTGTGAGAATAAATCGGCTTGAGGAGATCGAGTTTCGTCAAGATTCCGTGCGGCGTCAGATCGAATGATTCTTCGACGATGCGCGCTAGTTTTTCGTCTGGAATCTTTCCAGTTCCTTGAGTATCGACCAAGACGGATGTTGGTTGCGCAACGCCGATCGCATACGCAAGCTGCACTTCGCAAACTTCCGCAAGATCCGCAGCCACGATGTTCTTCGCGATGTATCGAGCCATATATGCAGCAGAGCGATCCACCTTCGACGGATCCTTGCCACTGAATGCGCCGCCACCATGTCGACCGCGACCGCCATATGTGTCCACGATGATCTTGCGACCAGTCAGTCCGCAATCGCCGTGTGGTCCGCCGATTTCAAATCGTCCAGTTGGATTCACCCAGACTTTGATTCCGTCATGCCACCAATCACCAAGCACTGGTCGAATGATGTGCTTCGTCACTTCTTCAGAAAGTTTTCCTTGGCAATCATTCCACATTGGATGATGTTGTGTGGAGAGAACAACGTTCACGATCTTGCGTGGAGTTGTTCCGTCGTATTCGACAGCAACTTGACTCTTCGCATCGGGGCGCAGTCCCTTGATGATTTCCTTCTCGCGAACTTCAGCTTGTCGAGCGACCAAGCGGTGCGACAACATGATCGGCAGCGGCATCAACTGGCGCGTTTCGCGGCACGCGAATCCGAACATCATTCCTTGATCGCCTGCGCCTTGCGCCTTCTTTTTCTTGGTTGATGTCTTGACATTCACGCCACGCGCAATGTCTGGAGATTGACGACCGAGTGTGACCAAAACGCCACACGAGCGCCCGTCGAAACCCTTGTCTGCAGAGTCATAACCGATGCGAAGCACGGTATCCCGCACAACCTTTGGAATGTCCACATAACCACCGCAGGTCACTTCCCCTGCGATCACGGCGAGGCCTGTGGTCACTAAAGTCTCACATGCGACGCGAGAAGTGGGATCAACCGTCAGCATTGCGTCCAAAATGGCGTCGGAGATCTGATCTGCCATCTTGTCCGGGTGGCCCATGGAGACGGATTCGGAGGTAAAAGTGTAAAAGTTTTTTGGCATTTTGGCTTCCTGATTGAATAATAGACTTGAGAGGAATGTACAGGCAAAAGGCTTGCAGAATCAAGCCCGCCTATGATTTGGTGTCGATTTATGAGAGTGCTTTGTTCTATAGAAAATTCGAACTTCGCCCGCAATTTTGCGGCGAAGGTTTGTTCTTTTTTGGCGGTCACTCTTGTCGCTTCGACCGTATCGGCCCAAGTTGCTGGGAAGGCTTTGGCGAAAGTTGATGCTGGGCCTGCAGTCGATGAACTCTTTGCATCGGATCATATTTTTGTACGCGTCCGCGCTGGTTGCTCAGTGGCGACGACTCCAACTGGCGATTTGACATTTCGAATGGCAAATGGGGTTGGCGATGTCAATCTCGGTCGCATCATGAAAACATTCGGCGTGGACAAGATTCAGTCGGCATTGACGGACCTGCCAAAGCGTGCGGACATCGCCGCATCAGTCGGATTAGATCGCTGGCATCGCGTCTCGATCGCACCAGGTTCCAATGCGCTTGCAGTTGCTGACACGCTCAAAGCATCATGGTTTGGATTTGAAATCTGCGAAGTCGATGGCATAGGCGGTCTCGCGGATGTACCAAATGACACGAGTTTCACGACACAATATTCACTTCAGAATACAGGGCAGAATGGTGGAACGATCGGCGCAGATATTCGCGCGGTGCAAGCTTGGTCAGTGACCACAAGCAATCCGACGATTGTTATAGCGCTGCTCGACAGCGGAGTTTTCCCTCACACAGAACTCGAAGGCCGCATTCTTCCAGGTCGCAACATTCCACTTGGCACCACGGACACGAGTGATGTCTGCGGTGGTCATGGGACACATGTATCTGGAATCATGACTGCGAAAGGGGCGAATGCAGCAGGCATTGCTGGAATGTGCTGGGACGCAAAGATTCTTCCTGTTGTCATCGTCAATCCCTGTTCTGGGTTGGAGTCCTATGTCGCTGATGGTTTAGTTTGGGCGATCGATCAGGGAGCAGATGTTGTCAACATGAGTTTGCAATACAGCGTGGGCTCTCAATATTTATATGCAGCCGTGCAGTATGCCGCCGCGCATGGCGTGCCGATGATCGCTGCAACTGGAAATTCTAATGGCGCGGTGTCATGGCCCGCGAAGTGGGACGAGACAATCGCAGTTGCTGGATCGAATCGATTCGATGCGCGATACAGCGTGTCAAACTTTGGCCCTGAAGTAGATGTCACTGCATGCGGAGAAGCGATTTATTCCCTCGCTATCAACAACGGATATGCAACGCGCAGTGGAACAAGCATGGCGGCACCGCATGTCACGGGAACGATTGCGCTTATGCGCGCTGTCTATCCAACGATGAGCGCTGCTGCTATTCGAACCGTCTTGATGCAGACCGCACGAGACCTTGCGCCAACTGGCTATGACATTTACACCGGCGCGGGAGTTATAAATGCTGGCGCTGCAGTGATGATGGCGCAAAGTATGAACCCAGGTCCTGCAGACATGAACGGCGATGGAGTTGTGGATGGTGTGGATCTCACCACATTCTTCAGTCAATGGGGCGTGTGCTCAGTATGCAATTGCACTGCTGATTTCAACCATGATTGCGTCGTGGACGCCGTCGATATGTCGTATCTCTTGTCCGCGTGGTCGACGCAGTAGAATCCGAAGAGCAAAGTTGCCCAAACCCATGTCAGTCCAAATCGAACTATCCAGAATTTACATCCGAGAAATGGTCGACATGCAGATCATCGAACTTTCGGAAGTCGGCGGAACACGATCATTTCCAATCGTGATCGGCATGACCGAAGCCTGCGCAATCGAACGCAGGCGCAAGGGATGCAGCGTTGAACGCCCGCAAACTCATGACCTTTTGACAACCATCATTGACGAACTGGGTGCCACGGTCGATCGGATCGAGATTGTCAGTTTGAAAGAGGAGACATTCTTTGCGAAGATTATTCTTCGTCGAGGACAGAAAGAAATCGAAATCGACGCACGACCTTCGGACGCAATCGCAATTGCTGTTGCATGCAATGCACCGATGTTTGCTGCAGAGGAAGTCGTTGCAGCAGCCTCCGCTGCTCCGAGCAAACTGATGCCGCCTTCGGCTGACGACATCGATGATGACGAAGGTGCCGACGATGTCTTCGATGCAGGTGATACAGATGATGCAGATGATGCAGTTTGATCAAACCGTGGAGGCAGGCTTGTCACTCATGTACGTCAAAATTCGTTCGAATAGGACCAAATAGTTCTTTCAGCACCGTGGTTGCGAACGCACCTGGTGGCAAGTCGAATGCAATACGAATGTAGCCGCCGAATTCATCAATGCCAGAATCAAGCGCTGCGTTTTGAATCGAAATCCGAAGCGGGCGACGCTCGCCAGATGGAGGATGACTTGAAGCCGAAAAGAGTTCTGGCGTAACCGCGAATGCGCGTGCGGCATTCGCTTCTGCTTGCGCAATCGATTCGCCAGCTGCCAACATTTTTTCGCCAAACATTGGACCTGTGGGAGAAATCTCGAAACGCAATGCGCGTGCGTTGAGAGAATCAAGCGTCTCGCTCGTATCAACCACAAAGCATGCGCCACCTTCATGGCGATACGCAATGTCACCATCTCGAATCTGATCGATTTGATTTGCGGCGATGCGATCATCGACCACGCGATTGAAGATGGCAGATTGCAACGCATTCACCCAGAAGCGAAGCATTGCACCACCGAGGGACTTCACGCTGCGCGAAGCTGTCCAGCCGCGCGACTTCGCCAACGCCATTCTTCGTTCTGCGTGATCGCCTGCGCCCCAAAGAGGAACGCTTGCGGACCACTCGCCAGCATCGCACGACATCCGCGCAGCGCGTTGATGTTCTGGGAAAAGTGGGTGAGAAGTTCCAGTGAGATGTTCGATGATCCCATTCCAGTTTTCTTGCAAAACCATTCGGCCAAGCAGATGATTATCCAAGCGCTGTCCGAAACGTTGTTCGCCAAAACCGTTTGGAACGCCCGACTTCGTCAGAACTTGGAGTCGGCGATACACCCCAGGAATCTGCAGTGGATCGACTTCTCGCACTCGAATCGCAAATCGATTTCCTGCAAGATGACCCGTCCTCAATTTATTGCCGTGCCTAAGAGTCCAAAGCACGAGCAACCGATCATGCGTCAATTCTGTCGGTGGTTCTTTTCCAGGAATGTTGACCGAGATCGCTTGGCGCGTGACTGCGTGGCGATCTTTTCTTCCCGCAGTACCAATCGAATCGGGGTCGACTTTGAAGTGATCTGCAACGATGCGGAGCATTTCATCATGCGGCATATTTTCTTTTTGAATCCCAAGATAAAGATGTTCGCCTTCGCCTGACGGTTCATACAAAGGCAACTCGTCGACAAGAAAATCAGCCGATCGAACTTTGATCACCCCGCCGGGTTGCTCGGCACGGCAAATCGTGCGAGTCATCAGCGGAGATGGGATTGCTTCTGAAGTGTGCGCTTTGAAAGCGAGTGCAGCGGCAATCACGCCGCGCTTGGCAAGAGCCTCGGCAATTTGCCGCGCAGGATCTCCTTCGTGGTCGATATGCAGTGTGTCCCATCCACGCGCTTGCGCGGCGTGAATGTTTTCGATCAAGTCGTCGGCGAAGAAAATTTCGCTCTGCGCGCATCCTGTTGAATTTTCAAACTCTGCATAAATCGCAGGGTCTGGCTTGTTCATTCCAAGCAGGTGAGATGCATGACGAGTTTCGATCACGCCAAATGCTGCCGATGTTTCTTGCATCTGCTTCCAATGAGAATCATTCGTATTCGAAAGACACGCAACACGAATTCCACTGC
>CAMDEL010000122.1 GCA_945896765.1 Singulisphaera sp. GP187 | reverse complement strand
GTCTGGCTGAAGAAAGGCGGGCATGTGGTGATGAAGGTCTATGAAGGTGCGGATTATCCCGAACTCTTGCGCCGCACCGAAAAACTATTTCGTGAAGTGAAGGGAGTGAAACCAGAATCCTCGCGGCGCGAAAGTGTCGAGATGTTTATCGTGGGACAGGATTATCGCGGCGAGAAGATCGAGCAACCGCGGCAGTCAGGTGCAAAAAAGCGTGGCTGGGGAGAGTGAGCGATTTCGGGCCGGGCTTTATCGCGCCGCGCTCGGCGAAAGCACTGACAATCTGCGCGCGACTTCTTCGACATTTGCGCGCGAATTGAAGGCGCTGATTCGAATGAATCCTTCGCCGCACTTTCCAAATCCTGCACCAGGCGTCGTAACGACTTGCGCTTCACGCAACAAGAGATCAAATGTTTCCCATGATCCAAGTGATCCGATCCCGCTCGGGCATGTCATCCAAACATACGGAGAATTTGCGGCGCCATATGTCTTCAGTCCAAGTTCTTCACACGCTGCTGAAAGCAATTTCGCGTTGGCAATATAAAAATCTGTCAACGCGCGAGTTTGTTGACGACCTTCAGGTGAATAGAGCGCCGCCGTTGCGCACTGCACAGGCCAGGAAACTCCGTTGGAACATGTTGCCCACCGTCGCATCCAAAGTCCATGAAGTGAGACGCGAGTCCCATCGTTCGATGCTCCGTGCAGTGTCTTGGGTACCACGGTGTATCCGCAGCGCACGCCAGTGAATCCACCAACCTTCGAAAACGATCGGAACTCAATTGCGCATTCTTTGGCGCCATCAATTTCATAAATCGAATGGGGAATTCCATCTTCACGAATGAACGCCTCATACGCGGCATCAAACAAAATCAGCGCGCCGTTTTCGCGGGCGTACTTCACCCAGCGAGTGAGAGCGGCGCGATCAAGCACCACGCCTGTTGGATTGTTGGGCGAGCAGAGATAGATGACATCCACTTTTCCACTGGGCAATGCTG
This sequence comes from Singulisphaera sp. GP187, assembly GCA_945896765.1. GTDB lineage: Bacteria > Planctomycetota > Phycisphaerae > Phycisphaerales > SM1A02 > F1-60-MAGs104. Next base: position 4,367 of record CAMDEL010000122.1, on the reverse strand, counting down.
GAGAAAAATCATTCGCGGGCGTGCACGGCAAATATGTAAACCCTTCGTATCCGCCGCTCGAAAGTGCAGGGCCAGAATTTCCATGCATCACATTCGTATCTGCATAAACGGGATAGACAGGATCCGTGATCGCAACTCGATTGCCGACGCCAAGGATTTCCAAGACCGCGCTTGCATCAGGCTTTGATCCATCACTGAGAAAAATTTCGTCGTCTGCGATATCGCATCCACGAGAACGAAAATCGCCTTGCGCGATTGCAGCGCGAACAAAGTCATATCCAGAAGGCGGGGGATAACCACGAAAAGTTTCGTGCTTGGTCAAATCATCGATTGCTTTGCGCATCGCGTGCGCGGCGGCGGGCGGCAGAGGTTCCGTCACATCGCCGATGCCGCAGCGAATGATGCGTGGCGCAACGGCGGGATTCTCTTTCGCATACGTCGCAACTCGCCGCGCGATTTCTGGGAAGAGATATCCGGCAGAGAGCTTGAGATAGTTTTCGTTGATGTGGAACATAGTTCGAAAGATCTTTCTTTTATGACCCTTGCCGCTTGATGATTCGCATTGCGTGTGCTGGCGGAAAATTTGCGACAACCAAGCGTTTCGTCACGATGTGCGCTTTCGAAGTTGATTGTCGAAATGCTTCAAAACGGCGAATGTGATCGCGACCACTTGCGCCAATAAACGGACGCTTGATCGTTCGTACGCCCGCGTATTCGAAGTATGTCATCTCTCCGCCGTCGCGCATCAAAGCGAGAAGCTGATCGAAGATCGACTGTGTCAGCGCAAGTGGAAAATTATTAAATGGCAATCCGCAGATCACGAAGTCATATCCGCCTTCAAGGGGCGCTTGCTCAATCGGCATCGCATGCAACTTGACGCTGATGGATGGGTGGTGCGCGCGATAATCCTTCAGGAGTCGATGTTCGAGATGGGCACAGAAAACTTCGTTCACCTCGACAATGTCAAATGAATCGTGTCCACGCAGCGCATCAAGGATTGCCGATGTGAAAGGACCAGTCCCTGGTCCAACTTCTAAAATCTTCTTCTCGCCCCGATGGTTTCGCAACGATCTCGTCATTGCCTTTGCAAGCGCAGGAGAACTCGGGAAGACCGAGCCTGTTGTGCGAATATCGCGAATGGCTTGATGGACGAACTTCAACATAATTGGGGAGCGAGTCTATCCGACATTAGACGAATCACAGCGAAGAAGTCATTATTTCATCTGCGCCGAGTCCGAGAATCATCGCAGCAAAAACCTCTGAAATTTGCCGTAAATCACGGATATTCGCCAATTCAACGGTTGTATGCATATATCGAATCGGCAAACTGAGCAGGCCACTTGGAATTCCACCGGCGCGCGTGAAGATCGCATCGGTGTCAGTTCCGCTGCGGCCAGGCGTCGCTGCACGTTGCAGTGGTATGGATTTCGCAGCAGCAGCCGCCATCAATCTTTGAACGACGGCAGGATGCATTGCGCCACCGAGTGCAATCTTCGGCCCTTCGCCCATCTTGTATTGTCCGTGCTGCGCGTGAGAAATTCCAGGGCTATCAGTCGCGTGCCCAACATCGGTCACCAACGCGATGTCTGGTCGCACGCTCTCTGCGATCATCGATGCTCCATGCAATCCAACTTCCTCTTGCACAGTGCTCACGGCGACGACACGAACTTTCAGTTGATCCTTCTGTTCGTGGATCAAGCGCAGCGTCTCTGCTGCGACAAATGTTCCGATTCGATTATCCAGCGCGCGCGCAACGATCAGTTCTTCAGTCATCATCATGCTCGAATCTAAGAAGACGCCAGCGTCGCCGATATTGAGTCGTGCCATCGCCGAGGCTTGATCCTTCGCGCCAATATCGATGAAAAGTTCGTGCAATTTTCGTACTTTCGCACCAGCGTCTTTGTCTTGCAAATGGATCGCCGTTGCGCCCACGAGTCCAATGACAGGATTCTTGACTCCTGCGACAGTTGATAAAAATTGAATGCGCTTTCCGACTATTGATCCTGCATCGATGCCGCCGATGGCTTTGCAATAGACAAATCCTTGTGCATCAACATGATTGACCATCAATCCGATTTCGTCTGCGTGTCCGCACACGGCGACGGTTCGCTTCGCTTGCGCAGGGACGATTTCCGCAAAGCAGTTTCCGTATGCATCGGACCACGTTCGTGCGGCACTCGGCTTTACATATTCCAACCAGAGTTTTTGCCCTGGCGCTTCAAATCCCGAAGGACTTGGCGTGTCGAGAAGTCGGTGAAGGAACGAAAGTGATTCTGGTCGCATAGTTATAATAGTTTAGGCGTAAAATGATTCATCGCACCAATTTGGGAGAGACAGATGATTAAAGAAATTCCACTTTCACCGTATTCGGGCTGGCTGATCCTGCCATTTCAATTGATTGCGCTGCCCGCAATCGTCTTCTGTTTGAGTGTTTCGATTTCCACTGTCGCGGGCGCAAAGTTCAACGATCCATCTGGAATTCCAATTGGGATTGCAGGCATCGTGATCTGCGCGATTCTCGGGTTTCTGTGGCTCTTTAATTGGGCTGGCTTTTTTGTTGTGAATCCAAATCAAAGTCGTGTTGTGCTTTTCTTTGGGCGATACCGAGGCAGCGTGCGCGCCATTGGATTTCATTATGTCAATCCATTTTCTTCCAAGAAGCTTCTGTCGCTTCGCATTCGCACATTTGAAACGGGATCGCAGTCGAGCAGCGAAGTCAAGGATCCCGCATCGGGACGAGTTGTCGTTGCAGCGAAACGTGGCCGCGGGCATCCGATTAAAGTCAACGATCTTGATGGCAACCCAATCGAGATCGCAGCAGTTGTTGTTTGGCGTGTGATCGATACAGCAGAAGCTCTCTTCAATGTTGAAGCGTTCGATCAATATGTCGAGACGCAGTCCGAAGCTGCGCTACGAAATCTTGCGAGCCATTATCACTATGACAGTTCAGATGACTCCGCGATGAGTCTTCGTGGCAACACGGACTCCGTCGGCGAAAAATTGCAAGCAGAAATTGCAGCGCGGTTGTCTAAGGTGGGAATTGAAATTCTCGAGGCGCGCATTTCAAGCCTTGCGTATGCGCCAGAAATCGCAGCAGCGATGCTTCAACGACAGCAAGCTGGCGCAGTTGTCGCAGCGCGCCAACGCATCGTTGACGGAGCAGTTGGCATGGTCGAATTAGCGCTCGCAAGATTGGAAGCAAAAAAGACGGTCGAACTGAACAGCGCGCAAAAAGCATCAATGATCGCCAATCTGCTTGTTGTGCTTTGCAGCGAGCGAGGCGCGCAGCCTGTTGTATCGACATCCTCGCAACAGGAATAATTTGAACTGAAGATGGGCTAAAGTGTTGGCATGAAGAAAAGCCTCACTTGTCGTGCGTATCGGATGATCTGCCTTTTCGTCACCTTTCAATTCGCACCATTCGTCGCTGCAGCGGAAATTGATTTGCCCCGATTCCCGGCGGCGAGCCCCGACGGAAACTTTGTGACATTTACTTGGCGCGGTGATTTATGGAAGGGCGCTGCCGATGGCGGCGCTGCGACGCGCTTGACCAGTCATCCTGCTGATGAATCGCGAAGTGTGTGGAGTCCAGATGGATCCATGATCGCTTTCGAAAGTACGCGCGATGGTGGGCGCAACTTGTACACAATCGATCCGATGGGTGGATCACTGCGAAGAGTGACCAACACCGACGAGATCTTGAGCATCTCAAGTTTTTCAACAACTCCAACAGGCGAACCCGCGCTCGATTTTTCCGCATCACTCGATTACGACCTCTTTCGTTCGCCTCGTCCGTACTTCGTTGCGTTGACTGGAGGCGAGCCCACACGTCGCCATGGAGCATTCGGGCGCGCCGCAGTTCCATCACCTGATGGCAAGCGTTTTCTCTTCGAGCGCGGCGGCAGTGATTGGACTCGTCGTGGATATCGCGGCAGTGATAATTGTGATGTCTGGATGTATGACACATCAGCGACAGGCGATGCAATGTTCGTGCAACTGACGGACTTTCAAGGCAACGATGGATGGGCGCAGTGGCGTAATGATTCCAGTTTTCTTTTTCTTTCTGATCGAGATCTCGCAACTGTCAATGTCTTCGTTCAGGATGCAAATGGCAGAGCAACTGCGCGTCGTTTGACTGGATTTGAAGGGCAAGATGTGAAAGATCTTTCGGTCAGCCGCGATGGTCGGCGCGCATTTTTCACAGTCTGGGACAAACTGTATCGACTGGATCTCGACACGACAGGTGCAATGCCGATAGCGATGAAATTCACAGCGCCAGATGACACGTTCGACAGCGAGGAAGTCAAATCCCTTGCAAGCGCTGCGACGGAAATTGCACTGAATCCAGATGGCAAGAGTGCGGCACT
>CAMDEL010000121.1 GCA_945896765.1 Singulisphaera sp. GP187 | reverse complement strand
CAAGCCCTAGAGCGTGCGATAGTGACGCGGCCGCCTGCGGAACTCGCCCGACAGAATTTTTCAACGGCTGGGCACGCAAACAGATGCGCGACGGAACTGAAAAACGTTCGAGCGAGAATTTGATTCGCCAACGTGGGCAGCGGAATGATTTGAACCCCGGCGAGTTTGCAAGCCGAGCAAGTCTGCGCAGCTCGGCGCAGCATGTTTGAGCCCGGGGGCGAATCAGTCCGCTGCCAAAATCTGCACGAACCACTTTTGAGCCCATCCATGCGTCCCGCGGCGCTCACATAAAACATTCCGTATGTGTTTGAGCCCGTGGTCAAATCAGTTCGCAGCACAACGCTGTATCGAAGTCAACTAGTTTTCAAAACTCACAAGATTTCGGCGTTCTCGCAAACGGAATGACATCGCGGATGTTCGCCATGCCAGTCGCATAAACAATCGCTCGCTCGAATCCAAGTCCGAAGCCTGCGTGCGGGACGGTTCCATATCGCCGCAGATCTCGATACCACCAATATGCGTTGCGATCGAGTTTCATTTCATCGATGCGTTTGTCGAGCATGTCGAGTCGTTCTTCGCGTTGACTGCCGCCAACGATTTCACCAATGCCTGGCGCAAGAATGTCCATCGCAGCGACCGTCTTGCCATCATCATTCATGCGCATGTAAAACGCCTTGATGTCTTTGGGATAGTTCATCAATATCACTGGCCGTCCAACAAGTTGCTCGGTCAGATATCGCTCGTGCTCGCTCTGCAAATCTGTCCCCCACGAAACTGGATATTCAAATTTGTGTCCTTTGGCAATCGCGGCCTCGAGATGCGCAATGCCATCTGTGTAATTCATTCGCTCAAAAGGTGCTTCGACCAATTTCTCCAGTCGAGTAATGCACTCTTTATCAATGCGTTCCGCGAAAAACTTGAGATCGTCGCCGCGTTCGTTCAGCAATGCCTTGAACATAAATTTCAGCAGATCTTCAGCCAATTGCGCATCTTCGACCAAACTCGCAAATGCAATTTCTGGCTCGATCATCCAGAACTCTGACAAGTGGCGACTCGTGTTGGAATTTTCGGCGCGAAAAGTTGGGCCAAATGTGTAAACCTTGCTCAGCGCTGCGCACCATGTTTCGACATTCAATTGCCCGGAAACAGTCAGATGCGCTTCGCGTCCAAAAAAGTCTTGCGAGAAATCAACTTTGCCCTCTGGAGTTTTAGGAATATTCGCAAGATCAAGAGTCGACACGCGAAACATTTGACCCGCGCCTTCGCAGTCGTTGCCTGTGATAATCGGCGTATGAATCCAGCAGAATCCGCGATCATTAAAAAATTGATGCACTGCCATCGCAAGGCAATGACGCACGCGGCCAATCGCGCCGAATGTGTTGGTGCGAGGCCGCAAGTGCGCAACCTCGCGCAAGTATTCAAACGAATGCGGCTTGGGTTGAATTGGATACGAGTCTGGGTCTTCAACCCAACCAACGACTTCAACTTTGCTCGCTTGCAATTCGACTGATTGACCTTTGCCTTGACTCGCGACAACTTCGCCTTCAGCAATCACCGCGCAACTTGCAGTCAATCGCTGAATCTCGCTCGCATAATTCGCGACCGTATTCGCAACGACAACTTGCGCCGAATCGAAACACGATCCATCACTCAACTGAATGAAAGAGATGCCGGCTTTGGAATCTCGTCGAGTGCGCACCCATCCTTTCAGTCGGACGCTCTTGCCGAGGTACGCGGCGGAATCACGGAAAAGTTGGGCTACTGTGACATCGATCATTCCCCAAAGGTAGTGGGGGATCGCCTCCCGTGGATTCCCGCCAAATTGGCAGATTCAGCCCGAATCTGCTCGGGTGGGACTTTGCAGGGTGAAGGGTGGCAATCCACCATCGACCGCGCATGGCACGCAGTTTGCTCTACATCGCCCGATGATTCTTGGACTTCGACGACACGCAGATTCAGAACTGGGAGCTCACGCGACCAGCGGTGGTCGCTCGCAGCGACTGAATTTGCTGTTGGCATACGGCGGTTGGCGCGAAGATTCGTTCGCGGATCAGTTGCCGCCGCTTCTTCAACCGCTGGGAGTTCATTGCATCCGAAGCAGAACCGCCCGCGAGGCTCGCGACATCATCGTTCAATTTCCAGTCCATATTGCAGTTATCGACCTCTCGACACCCGCCGACGATTCCGCAATTGCGCAAGAACAGGGCGAATCTCTCGGTTCGCGGGTACTGCATCTCCTGCGGGCAATGAATCCCGTCCCGCCGATGGTCGTCGTTCGTCCTCCTCAGGTCTCTGCACGAGAGTCCGCTCGCGGCTTGAACGAAGCTTTGCGCGAAGGAGCATTCTCAGTTCTCGAGCGCCCGGTTCCGCTCGAATCAATGTTGGAGACTCTTCGTCGAGTCATCCAGCGGCACTACGCAGGTCATTGGCCAACGAATTAATCTCATTTTCAATCTTAAGTTCAGTTTTACAAAGTTCAGTTTTATCCAGTCCAGTTCATCAGGTTTTTCGACCACAGTTTTCAAAAGAAAGGTAATGCAAACATGAAAGTTCGACCACTCGGAGACAAAGTAATCGTCAAGCGCGACGAGGCTCAGTCCAAAACAGATTCGGGAATCTTCATTCCAGAAGCTGCGAAAGATAAGCCAAAGCAAGGCAAGATCGTGGCACTCGGTTCGGGAATCCTCAACAAGGACACCGGCAAGTACATGCCTTTCACAGTCAAGAAGGGCGACACCGTTCTCTTCACGACCTATTCGGGAACCGAAATCAAGATCGATGGCGAGACATTCATCATCATGACCGAGGAAGACATTCTCGGCATCATCGACTGATCGCGCTTTCCTTCAATCTCATTCAATCTCATTCATTCACATTCATCTACATACGGAGTAACAAATGACAGCAAAACAAATTAGTTATGACAATGATGCGCGCGAGCGCATTCTTCGCGGCGTGCAGAAACTCGCCAAAGCAGTCAAGGTCACCCTCGGCCCATCGGGTCGCGTTGTGATTCTTGAAAAATCTTTCGGCGCACCGACCGTCACCAAAGACGGCGTGACTGTTGCCAAGGAAGTTGAGTTGGAAGATCCATACGAAAATATGGGCGCTCAAATGGTGAAAGAAGTTGCAAGCAAGTCCAGCAAGGATGCAGGCGACGGAACCACAACTGCAACGATTTATGCCGAAGCGATTTTCGCAGAAGGCTTGAAGAACATCACCGCTGGCGCAAACCCGAACATGGTTCGACGCGGCATTGATGCTGCAGTTCGCGAAGTTGTCGAAGAACTGAAGCGTCTCTCCAAGCCAGTGAAGAACTCGAAAGAGATTTCGCAGGTTGGAACATGCTCGGCAAATCACGACACGCAAATCGGCGCGATCATCGCAGAAGCGATGGACAAGGTCGGCAAAGATGGCGTCATCACTGTTGAAGAAGGCAAGAGTTTGGAAACCGAAGTGGAATTGCTCGAAGGCATGCAGTTCGACAAAGGCTATTTGAGCCCACATTTCGTGACAAATCCAGCCGCAATGGAATGCATCCTCGAAGATGCGGTCGTTCTCATTCACGAGAAAAAGATCTCATCCGCAAAGGACCTCTTGCCGATTCTCGGCAAGGTCGCCGAAGCGGGTCGATCACTTCTGATCGTCGCCGAAGACATCGACGGCGAAGCGCTTGCAATGCTTGTCGTGAACAAGTTGCGCGGCGTGTTGAAGGTTTGCGCTGTCAAGGCTCCAGGATTCGGCGATCGTCGTAAGGCGATGCTCGAAGACATTTCGGTGCTCACCGGCGGCCAGCCGATCATGGAAGAACTCGGCATCCAACTTGAGAACGTGACCATTGCAGAACTTGGTCGCGCGAAGAAGATCACCATTGATAAGGACAACTGCACGATCGTCGAAGGCGGCGGAAAGACCAAGGACATCCAAGGTCGCATCGAGCAACTCAAGAGTCAGATCGATGCAGTCAGCAGCGATTACGACCGCGAGAAACTGCAAGAGCGTCTGGCGAAGCTTGCTGGTGGCGTTGCGCAGATCAATGTTGGCGCTGCAACTGAAGTCGAAATGAAAGAGAAGAAGGCTCGCGTCGAAGATGCACTTCACGCATGTCGCGCTGCTGTTGAGGAAGGCATTCTTCCTGGCGGCGGAGTCGCAGTTCTTCGAACCCGCAAGGCGCTCGACAAGATCAAGAAGACATTGGTTGGCGACGAGCAAGTCGGCGTTGAAATTGTTCAACGCGCACTCTCGGCTCCGATCAAGCAGATCGCGACGAATTGCGGACTCGATGGATCGATCGTTGCACAGAAGGTCGAAGAGTCTTCGGACACTTCATACGGATTCAATGCATCGACCGGTGTCTATCAGGATCTTGTGAAGGCTGGTGTCATCGTGCCGACGAAAGTCGAGCGCGTTGCACTGCAGAATGCGGCGAGTATCGCTGGACTCCTGCTGACCACCGATTGCGCGATCACTGACATCAAAGAAAAGAAGTCGAAGGCTCCATCAGCCGGCGATGAAGAAATGGATTATTGATTCGAAGATAAATACACGCATCGTCGTTGCTGGTCGGGAGCGTCTTCCCAAAGCCAGTACGAAATTGCTTGCAAGGCCCCGAGCCCTAGAAATAGGATTCGGGGCCTTTTCTTTTTCTGCTCTGGACATCATTGACTCTTGCGCAGCACACCTATAAAAAAACATCGCCGCAACAAGTGCGGCGATGTGAGTGAAGTTTGATTTTCTAACAGTAAGTAGAGATAGAACCAATCAGATCATGATCCGCCAGTTTTAAGGGTATCTCGCCCTAAAATTCCGTCTGTGGTGAGCATGTGGAAACTTGTTGGTCTCATATCGATCAAAGGGTCATACCCAGCACCGCCTGTAAACCAACCATTTGGGCCACATGGAGTGCCTTCATGCCACAATCCCTTTCCGAGAGGGCAAGTAGCGCTGGATTGAACTTTGACGCGCGTATGATCGTTCACGGCTGTATTCATTCCAGCTTGTGCAACATGACCGTCGATGAAAGCACAAACTGGACTGGAATTATAACCTTCATTGAATAGCCACAATCGTTTCGTTAGACAATTATAGTTGTATTCGCCACCTTCACGGTTTTGTAGCCACAATTTTTCACAGAAAAAGGTTTTAAGTTCTGGAAATCGAGAATGCCCTAACTTAGGCGCCCTATACGCGGCAAGTCCAGAAGTTGTATAAACGCCAACGGTATTGCAGTCGGCGGTAGATACGGTGAAATTCGACTTTAACACGCCGGGATTCATCATATTCACGGGGCTAAAACAGTATGTCGGGAAAATTACGCCTCCTCCACTTCCAGGAGTGAATTCGCCTTCATTGATAAGACCGAA
>CAMDEL010000120.1 GCA_945896765.1 Singulisphaera sp. GP187 | reverse complement strand
TGTGGGAACGGCTTGCCAACATGCTCTCTATAGACAGCTTGGTATGCCGCGCAAAGTTCTTTCAATCCTTCGACTGGAACAGCGGTGTCTTCTGTGGTGCCGTACTTCGCTTTGATTTCATTGAAGACGTGCTCGAAGCGGTGATGATCCACTCCCATCACAACATCACCGAACATATTGATCAATCTGCGATATGCGTCATATGCAAATCGCGGATTGCCTGTTGCCGCTGCCATTCCTGCGACAACTTCATCGGTCAGACCAAGATTCAAGATCGTGTCCATCATGCCTGGCATGGAAACCGCGGCGCCCGATCGCACTGAGACCAAAAGTGGATTGCGCGCGCTACCAAACTTCTTACCAAGTTCTCTTTCGAGCATGCGAATGTTCTTGCTGACCTCGTCCATCATTCCCACAGGAATTCGATTGCGACCTTCGCTGTACATCGCGCACGTTTCGGTGGTGATCGTGAATCCTGGAGGAACAGGCAAACCAATCGACGTCATGTCGGCAAGATTTGCGCCCTTTCCACCAAGAAGCAATTTCTGTTCGGCCTTTCCTTCGGTCAAGGTCTGTCCAAAGAAATACACCATCTTGGTTCGCTTGCCCTTGGCCCGCGACTTCGCCGGCGCATTGCGTTTGCCCGCTGCCTTCGTCACTTTAGACTTTGATTTATTGCGTGAAGAGGAAGGTCGTTTGGCAGTTGCGCTTGGCATTGAGGTCTCCAGTTGAAAGAATCTCATCGTACTCGACTGAACGGTTTTTGATAGTGGATCGAACGACTAGAATGTTCAGATGTCCCAAAGTGGATTGGTTCGAGAACTTGATTGGACGCTCACTCCACAACAGGTGATGGCAGCGTGGCATTGCGACATTCCGCTGCTTGCTCTGGTTTCTGGCGGCAACTCTCCAACCTTCGATCAGTGGACCATTCTTGCGCCGCGCCTTGAAGTCAAATCGTTGACTGCGCGAACAAGTTGCGCTGCCGAACTTCTTGATCAGATGCGAACATTTGCACCACCACGCGCTGCAGAGTTCGTCGGTTCGAAAAGCCTGCGTCTTCCATTTGTTGGCGGATGGATCGGCTTTGTTGGTTATGACTGCGCTCCACTTTTCGAACCACTTGCGCAAGTGATCGGTGGCGCGCACGATCGACACGCTTCTGATGCCGCGTGGCCAGATGCGATGCTGTGCAGAGTGCCACGCGCCCTTGTCTATTCTCACATACTTGGTCGATGGTTTGATGTCGGCGATGCAAGCGCGCCAAATGTTTGCGCGATGGTAAAGCGTGACTTGGAAGATCAATCCAAAGATGAATCTTGGATTGCAATGGATGGTGGACAGGTCAAGCCGCAATCCAACGCCTGCAATTTTCAAGAAATGGTTGCGAAGACGGTTGAATATGTTCGAGCCGGAGATATTTTCCAGGCGAACATGACGCAACCATTTCGTGCGCGAATTGCTGGCAGTGTTCGGGCATTCGCACTTGACGCACTCGAAAGAACCTCGCCGCGGTACGGCGCATACCTCGAACTTGACGATGATCGAGCGCTTCTTTCGTTCAGCCCAGAACTTTTCCTCTCACTTGATGGCGAAAGCCGACGAGTCACAACTCGACCGATGAAGGGAACTCGCGCAAGTCCAAACGATGCTGCAGAATTGATGGCAAACGCAAAGGATGCTGCTGAACTTCACATGATTGTCGATCTCATGCGCAATGATCTTGGGCGAGTCTGCGACATCGGATCAATCCATGTTGATGAAGCGCGAATGCTCGAACATCACCCAACGGTGCTGCAAGCCGTCTCTGAAATCTCTGGGAAACTTTCCTTGCCACTTGATATTGCCGATCTTTTCTCAGCTTGTTTTCCACCAGGATCTGTCACGGGTGCTCCCAAGATCCGTGCGATGCAGATCATCGATGAACTGGAATCCACTGCACGAGGTCCATACTGCGGAGCGATCGGACTTGCGAGCAGTTGCGGATCAGCACTCTTCAGTGTTGCGATTCGAACAGCGCAACTGACCCGATCTCTGACTTCAGACCAGTGGACGATCGAATATCACGCAGGATGCGGGATTGTTGCAGACAGTGATCCTGTCTCCGAAGCGCAAGAGTGCATGACGAAAACTCAAATACTTCGATTGGCTTTGGCGACTCACGAACACGAACCTCAGACGATTGCCGCACACGGATGAACTGGTTGATCTTGTATGAAACGGCGTTCATAAATTTTCTAAAACGAGAATTTTCGCCTTCAACTGAACGCTGGCATTCGACGATTCGTGTTCTGGCAGCAACGGTCATTGCAATGACCGTGACCCAATTCTTTCACCTCTCACAGGGATACTGGGCTGTGATCACGATCATGATCGTCTGCGCACCGAATGTCGATTCCTCAGTGCGCAAGATGATTCAGCGAATGATCGGAACGTTTGCTGGAGTTGCTGTTGGGTACATCATCATCTCCGTCTTCTTTCAACAAAACTGGTTTTTTATTGCATCCCTTTTTGCGCTGCTGATTGTTGCGGGTCTCGTCATCGCACGGAGCGAACAACCATATGTTGGTTGGGTTTTTGCTCTTTCGATACTTGTGGTTTCAATGCAAACAGACGCGTCATTCGGCGAAATCGCCGGAATCAGTTTCGAGCGATTTTGGGTTGTTGCGCTTGGAGTGTTCGCGTCTTGGACTGCTCTCTTGTTGGTTTATCCCCCGCGACCAATAAAGAGTTTTCGCATCCTGTATATCCAGACCACTCATCACGAAATCGAACGTGTCCAATGGGTCAAACGCAATCTGCACGAGATTGAAGAGGATCAACTCGGCACTCCGATCGAAACGCTGCCCCCGAAACGTGTCGATCCAATGATCGAAAAGAAAATGCTCGTCCTGATTGGAAGCGCTGCTTATGGAAATCGGGCCATGGGTCTCCTTGTTGGATCGCTGACCGATCGAATCACTCTTGTCAATGCAATCTCCACGATTACCAGTAACGCGATTACGTTGGTCAAAGATTCCAATCAACAAGGTGCAGATCCAGCTTTGATGGCTGCCTCACTTGTTCTCTTCGATCGAATCGAGACAATTCTGCAACAATTGAAAGCGTGGGGTGAAAGCACTCAAGATCTTGGCGTCTCGCTCACATTGCATCCCATCAATTTTCAGCCACTCCTCGATTCAATCCATGCCTTCGACATACTGCACGAAGCCGAGATTCTGCGAATTGGAATTCGTGAAGGCGTTGGTCGCTCTCCAAAAGGAAACCAAGCGTTGATGGCGACCATTGCGATGACTCGCGCACTTTCCACGACCTATTCCATTGAACACACTCAAACTGGGGCGACCCACATACAGGTCGATGTCCTGCGATCGATCACCACACCACTGCTCTCGCCGGGCCTCAGCGATGACGCATCACGCAGTTTCTGGTTCGCCGTAAAACTGGCCTGCGCATGTGTGATTGGATATATTTTTGTAAGCGCCACAAAATTTAGCAGCCTCAGCACGATGATGGTCACCCCACTCATGGTTGTTGGCGCAACTGGAGGGTCGAGCGATGCGACACGCTCGCGAGCATCGCTTCGTCTCTGGGGAACCATACTTGGAGCGATTGTCTCGATCTTCGCAATTCTCTTTCTGATCCCAACTGTCGACAGTATTCCTGGACTGCTGCTCATTTGGATTGGCTGCGGTGCGCCGCTCATTTGGATCTTGACTGGCGGACCAAAAATCTCATATATGGGAGTTCAAGCTGTCTTCTGTTTGGCAATTGCGATCGGCACCACATTTCAACCATCCATTGATTTATCTCCTCCCTCTGGGCGAATACTTGGCGTCGGACTCGGCACGTTCGTGACACTCGTGATCTTCAACTATTTTTCTCCCGATTATGCACGCAGTGAAGTGATGCGTCTCTTCGCGCGCTCACTTGATCGAATTGGATCTTTGGCAATCACTGGTTTCGATTCAAGTCCAGGAACTTTCAATGAAATCGCCGCGATGCGATACAAAATCATCTCGCTCATCTTGCGCAGTCGAGAACTTTGTGAGAATCTTCATCCAGAAATCCACGCATCCGAGCCATCAATCAATCGAGAAGAAGTCCTGCAGATCACGGAAAACTTGACTTTGATTCTTTACAGCGCAAATGCGCTTGCGCTCAATCGCATCTCCGCCGGGATTCGACCGAAAATTATCAGCGGCGAATTGGATGAACTTCATGCCTGTGCGCAATCCATCCAAAAAGTATGCGATATCGGCAGCGCGACCATGGCGACTCAAAACTACAAAAGTTTTTCGGATGCCACCAAGCAACTCGAAACACAAGCGCAACAACTTGAGGATTTGATTCCAGAAATTCGACTCCGACCAAACATTCGCTTATTGAGCGCAGAGCCGGTGCAATTCATCATTGGACAAATTGGGATGTACCGAGTTGCAGCGCTGAGATTGCGCAACCTTTCGGAGGTACTCGACGGAATCAATGAGAAGAACAACGCTAGAGCATCTCTGCAGCAAGGCTCGCAAGTTCGCTTCGCTCCGTCTTCGACAGCGTGACGTGACCCGCAAGTCGGTGTCCCTTCATGCGCTCGATCAAATGCGAAAGACCGTTGCTTGCTGCATCGAGATAGGGGTTATCAATCTGCCCAACATCTCCGCAGAGCACGATCTTCGTCCCATCACCAACGCGCGAAACAATTGTCTTGACTTCGTGTGGCGAAAGATTCTGCGCTTCATCCACAATGATGAATTGGTGCGGAATGCTTCGGCCTCGGATATAGGTGATCGGCTCCAAAACTAATTTGCGCGAAGCAATCAATTGATCGATGCGCTGCTCGGTGGTTTTGCTATCGGGCTCGGACCCACCGTGACCTCCGCGTGTCGACAGGAGATATGCGACATTGTCGAAGATTGGCTGCATCCACATCGCCAACTTTTCATCTTTATCGCCTGGCAAATATCCAATATCACGACCAAGCGGCATGATGGGACGCGCGACGAGCAACTTATCAAAGCGCTCTTCTTTGAAAACCTTGTGCATTCCGGCAGCGATCGCAAGCAACGTCTTGCCCGTCCCCGCGGGACCAATCAGCGTGACGAGTTTGATTTCGTCATCGAGCAACAAATCAAGCGCCATCGTTTGCTGGACATTGCGTGCGATCACGCCATAGATCGGCTTGCGCGGACCAGTGATGGGAATAATGTGTGCAGTATCCGCGAGTCGTCGTGCAAGGCCCGTGTGCGAAGGGTCGTTCTCATCCACCAGAGAAATAAAATGGTTGGGAAGGAGCGTGACTTTTTCCTCGTCGCCATCTTCGTTGCGCTGTGGAATCGCTCCCGGCACCGCTTCGATTCGAGCAATCGGCAACTGGCGCTCTGAATAGAGATCGTCAATCAA
>CAMDEL010000119.1 GCA_945896765.1 Singulisphaera sp. GP187 | reverse complement strand
CCAGATCGAATCGCTTCGTACGCTGATTCAAGATTCGTCTGGTTCAACCGCAGATGCAGCTGGTCAAGCGTTTGGCGCACTTGGTCTGCCAACATCCGAGGTCGTGAAGTTGATTCTGGCACCAAAGAAATAAAGAGGCTTCGCCATTTAAATTGGTTTCATGGCGACTCCGTTATCATTCAGGCCCTGTTTGGAAATCGGGTTGGAAATCGGTTTGGAAATCGGGTTGGAAATCCGGTTGTTTCAGCGTTACGCCACCCTAGCTCAGTGGTAGAGCAATGCTTTCGTAAAGCATAGGTCGTGGGTTCGAGTCCCATGGGTGGCTTTTTCTCGAAGCCGATCGAAATGTCGATCACGCGACGGATTCTGTGCGTGGGATTCTGTGCGTGGGATTCTGTGCGAGAGTACGGATTCTGTGCGAGGGTTAAGACGACCGTTCGATACCAGCGCGCGAGAGAACAATTTCAAGCGCTTGGCAGACGAGTCCAACTTCGCGTGCTCGCATGGATGTATACATCGGCAGAGTCAGCATCCGATCACCTATGGACTCTGCAGTGGGGCAATCTCCAACCTTTGTGCCAAACATTTTTTGGACGTGTGGCAATAGATGCGATGGGGGATAGTGATTCGCAGCGCCGATGTCATGTCGATGCAATCCATCGATGAGCGCATCACGATCGTGAACGCCAAATCGATCAGAGAGTCGAACCCAAAAGAGAGGCCAGCAGATCTGAGAATTTTCCATCACATTTGGCAGAATCAAATCTGGGTGCCCGCCCAAAGCGCGTGTATATGCGGCTGCAATTTCCAAGCGCAGCGAGCGAATTTCATCAAGGCGACGCAACTGGCTTGAAGCGAGTGCGGCTAAAGGTTCAGCGAGCCGCGCGTCGTATCCCATTCCCGAAAACGCCATCAGCATTCCAAGGTCCTGCGACTGATTTGGAAAACTCTGGCGATCAACGCGGCCTTGATTGCGAAGTGCGCGACATGCTGCAGCAAGTCGGTCGTCATGTGTCACAATCGCACCGCCTTCGCCTGCGGAGATCGGTCGATTGGGTCCAAATCCAAAGACGCTCAGGCGACCGAACTTGCCAACATTGTCGCTGCCGATCGTTGATCCAAGCCCTTCCGCCGCATGCTCGACCATTGGAATCTCAAAGCGTGAGCAGAACGCGATGAGCTCTGGCAAGCCCGCTGGATTTCCAAGGACTGGAACACCGATGACTGCGCGTGTCTTCGCCGTCACTTTCGATTCGGCGTGAGCCACGTTCATATTCAAAGTGCGCGGATCACAGTCGACGAAGACTGGCGTCGCTCCTACTGAGATGACGGAATTCACATTCGAAGAAAATGAGAGGGATGGAACAAGGACCTCGTCACCTGCGCCAATACCAAGCGCGCGAAGGCAGATTTCCATTCCTGCTCCAGCACTCGATACGCCGATGGCGAATGGCCGTCGAACGACAGACGCAATGTGAGCCTCAAATTCCAGCAGCGCGCTTCCCATAGTCAAGCGTGAACCTTGAAGTGTCGCAAGGACTGCTTCACGGTCGGCGTCAGTCAGGTCAGGTTTTCCCAGTGGAATGTCGTATTTCATTTGTTTTCAATTTTTAAAAGTGCTTGATCTGCTCTACCACTGTGACGTGCAAAGAGCCATGCAGCTTGTACGAGGAGTGTTGGGTCGAGATCGCCACCACCCGCGGCGACGATTCCAAGTTCTTGCAGAAGGTCAGGAGCAAGCGTCGGTTTTCCACGAGCGATGGCAAGGATTGCTAATGCATCACCGCGTCGAGAGAGGGTTCCGCGAACACGCTCGGCGACGGCGGCAGCTTCAGGTGAGGCAGCATTACAAAGCGCAAGAATCAAAATTTCTTGTAGTTGTCGTTCATTGGCTGCGACCTTGATGAGATTTTCAATCGTATCCGTATCAACCAACGCCAGTCGGCTTGCGCAGTCGAGTACGACCCCTGAAATTGCAGTTGAGTTTGGTGGCGCAGTCAAAAACAAGACGAGCAAGTGTTTCCAAACTTGTGCTGCAAGTGGAGGAGGTAAAGATGCGGCGCGCCTGACCGCCCATTCGGCACTTGGCCGATTCGCGCGATCGATTACGACCTCCAATGCCGAGGCAAGCGCGTTGGGATCTCCAGAAGCATTTGCTTCGATCGCATCCGCAATCGCTTCGACAAGTGGTTCTCCGTTTCGAAGCGAAGATCCCAAGCCTGCCTCTGCTATTTTTTCTTGCGACATCAATTGCAGACCGGCGCGAACAACCGCAGACTGCCCACGCTCTTGTGCCGTGAATTTGCGCCATTCCGTCCGCCCAATGACTGGATCCAATGCAAGTGCCGCACCAGTGACGATCATTCTCGTCGGCACGGTGTAAGAAGGATCCTGCACAATCTCGACGATTGGTGCGATCGATGCACGAATGCAATACAACTGGACAGCGCGCGCCAATTCTTGGATGGCCACATTGCGGATCTCCGGCGAGCGGGTCGCAAGTTGTGCCGCGAAAATTTTCCAGGGAGAATCGTTGCCAATTTCAAGCAGTAATGCTGCTGCGAGTCCAGAAATTTCATCTGAAGGATCTGTGACCGCATTTTCCAACCCAGTACCCGGAAACTTTTTTCCAATGCGGTGCAATTCTGCATTGAGAACGACAAGGTCAAGAAGTGGCAAGTCTTTTGTTTTTAGTATTTCTCGAATCGTTTCTGGTTGGATGAGTCGAAACCCAACTGCATTTCGAAGAACGGTCGATCGATCTTCGATAGAAAGTTGATTGAGCAACGTAATATCAATGTTGCGTTGTGTCGAGAGTTCTGCAAGTCCAAGCATTCCATCGACTCTCGAACTCCAATTTGTGGACTTCGTGAGTGATAAAAAAAATGGTCGTAAAGTTTGGTCGTTGAGTGCGCGAAGAGAGACAATCAGCGCATGCTGCTCTCCTGTGTTCGAAGGAGCAGTGCAACGATGCAACGTCAATACTGCTGCATCGAAGTGATCTGTTCGTGTGTATTGTGCGGATGCCGTTGAAACGCAGAAAAACATTCCGCTCAGCATGATCACACTCATGAAGGGTCGAAGAAATCTATGGGTTATGAATCTCTGAAGTGGCACGACTCGAAGTGTAACGAATCTATGGCGAAAACCACTCAGGCACGCACGCGCAGGACCTCGCGCCGCGTCCGTTCACTCAGATCTGCCGCGGTCAACTGGTCGTTGCGAGCCGAAAGTAACTCGGATCGATCGATCATGTTTCGATAGCGTGCTGCGGCTGCGTGAATTGTGGAGTGGCTGGATCGACCTAGAGCAGTCGCAATCTCGGGGAAGGAAAGAGTCGTCATTTCACGTGCAAGATGTGCAGCAAGACCGCGTGCAGTCACGACTCTGCGATGCCGGCCAATTCCAACGAGGTCTTCCCGTTCAACCCCAGTTGTCGTGCACACCGCTTGCAAAATCTCAGCGACTCGAACAGGTCGACCAACATGGGAAGTCGTCACTTTTCCAAGTGCGCGTTCGACCAAGATTTGTCCATTGCCCATTTCAATTCCGCCCAAGGAATGCACTGCTGCGATGGTCATGACGGCACCTTCGATTTCTCGAACGCTCGTTCCAGCACGATCCACGAGTGTTTCGATTGCGGCTGCAGGCAGCACCAGTCCACGTCGTTGCGCAAACTGAGACGCCAATGCAACGCGTGTTGCACGATCCGGGTCATCGACCTTCACCACCATTCCAGACAAAAATCTGCTGACGAGCGCAGCGCTAAACTTTGCAATTTGCCGCGGATGCGCGTCAGACGCAAGCACCATGCGCGCTCCATGAAATCCAATTGCATCGATTGTGTGGAGGCACTCGGATTGAGTCGCGGTCTTGTTGCCCAAGAAATGAACGTCATCTATGACGAGAAGGTCGAGCCTTCTGGTCTTGCGACGAAATTGTTCAATGTTGTCTTCGCGAATCGCAGAGATAAATTCGTTTGTGAATTGTTCGCCCGTTGCATATCGCACCTTTGCTTCGGGATGCCGCTCACGAAAGCGCCTGCAAATCGATTGCAAGAGATGTGTCTTTCCCACTCCGCAGGAACCGTGCAGAAACAAAAGTCGCAGTGGGTCACTTTCGACTTCGGCAACTTGTCGAGCGCTCTCATATGCCAAGCGAT
Organism: Singulisphaera sp. GP187; assembly: GCA_945896765.1. Taxonomy (GTDB): domain Bacteria; phylum Planctomycetota; class Phycisphaerae; order Phycisphaerales; family SM1A02; genus F1-60-MAGs104. The sequence goes on along the minus strand of CAMDEL010000119.1, from coordinate 1,296 downwards.
TTGGCGCGGCGACCAGGAAATCGTCAAATCGCTTCCAGCCAGCGCCAGAATCCTCTCGCCGCACGGAATTCGAGATTTTCCGTGCAGTCATTGTTGGCATCTTGGGATCGGTCTGGCTTTTCAAAGTCGTTGCACATTCGAAATTTTCGGCCTCAGCGGCGACTGCTTGAGGCTTGGCAGTCTGCGCGGCGCTCGATTGAACACGCATGGTCACTTGTGGTTCTTCGATCGCTAGCGTTCGAGAGATTTCAAGCAAGTCCAGTCGAAAGTGACGATCGATCCAATCGGCGGCAAATTGTGTTTGAGCTGTCACGCAAATCGCTCCAGAGCAGAGATCGATTTGTGCATTGTCTTGAAACCATAATTCGTATTTTCGCGCTCCGAGGCGTTGTCTCAGTGCGCTGCGAAGAGCCTGCAGTATGGTGCTGGTCGAGTCGGGAGCGCAATCGACGGCGGCAGAAGTGTGGTGCATCAAGACTCCAGACAAGGAGATCGCCCGAGTCGATAGGTTCGACCAGTGATCCCAGTTCACCCAAGTTTTTATGACGGATCCTTCCACGCCAGCCTTCGTCGCGATTCGCTCCAGTCAGAGTCGGGACTCATCGGGAGAAGCGAATTGCTTCCAGAGGTTCGCACACTCTTCCTTGAGTTGCGGCAGGAGAAATATATCTCACTTCAAGACTTTTTCGACCGACTACGCGTGAAGTTTTTCGCCCTGAAACGCTAAATGCCGTAAATGAAGGGCGATATGAACGCAAAAAAAATATTTCGAAGGCTCAAAAAAAGATTTGTCCACGGAGGGTGGATAAGTCGTGGGAATCTCGGTTTTTAATTTCCAACACGACCGATCAATGCTGATCGGCGCAGTCTCAAAGCAAATCCGCGCGATCGATAGAGGCGCATTGCAGGATGATTCAATTCGTCACAGGCAAGCGCGACCGATTGACCGCCGCCATCTTGGATAATTCCAAGTGCATGGTCGAGTAAGTATCCCCCAACTCCGCGTCCTCGTGCATTTGGAGCAAGCCCAAAATAAACAACCTCGATGCAATTCGAAACTGGAATTTCACTCATCAACGAAACTCCAGATGGCACGCCATCAACTTCGGCAATCAGCCATTTTTTGGGACCGACGATTCCAGTACTAATGTGGCCATCAAGAATGTCTGATGTTTTTCTCATCTCTGCAAGTCCAGGGCAATCGAGCGAGTCGACATAAGTTGCTTCAAGCAATTCTTCCAATGATGTTCGATCATTCGTCTTCCAAGATCGAATGGTCACACCCGCGGGCGCACT
>CAMDEL010000118.1 GCA_945896765.1 Singulisphaera sp. GP187 | reverse complement strand
CGGCAGCCGCGGTCATTCAATCGACAGAGGCCGAACGTGGAAGTCATCGTGGAGCGATCGCAATCAGATTGCGCGTGATGCTTGGCGTCATCGGGGCATTCGCACTTGTTTTCGCTATCGCAGCCGCTGGACATGCGCCTTGGGCTCGTGTTTCTGTCGATGCGACGAAAAGTCGTGCATGGGTTCTGAATGAACAGACCAAGCGATTGGTCAGCGAATTGCCAGATGGTTGGCGCGCAACTTGGATTGCTCCAACTGGTGGATTGGACAAAGCGGTTGCGGGTCAATTGGACGAAGTGCTTGATGCGTTTACAAGTGCGCATTCCACTGATCAACCGTCGCACGAGAAAATTGATCCAACGACTGCGTCTGGCGCAATGCGATATTCGCAGTGGCTTGAAGATTTGGTGACACGAAAGCGCGGGCCGGTGCAAGATATGCAAGATGCAGTAGCAGTTGGATTGAAGGAGTTAGAAACTCTGGCGCTGTACGCATCAAATGAGTCCGCTCGATTGACTCTGGTGATCGATCAATTGCCTGTGGAATCTCCAGATCGAAAATATATTGAGCAGGTGAGAGGATCGATGACGGCTCTTGCCAGTGGAGCTCCAGTTCTGACACAGACGATTCGCGCAATGCAAGTGGGACGACCTGATCGCGCACTTTCGGATTATTCCGAGAACGCAGAAGTCATCGCTGCAAATAATCGAGATTGGGCGATGCAGCTTGGATCTTTCTCAAATTGGCTTGTTCGTCGGGGTGCTGATGATGGATCGCCTGCAGTTGTTCGTGAACTTTCGCAGCGTGCGCGTCCGGAGTTGGGTGTGCGGACGCGTGCCTTGCTGCGAACGGTTGATGCACTTGATGTGTTGCCGCGCGATCCGCTGCAAGAAATTTCTGCTGGTCTTGCGATTGGCGGAGGCGTTGTGGTCGAATCTCCAAATGGGATTGTTTTTTTGCCAGACAGTGCTTTGGCGATCAATGCAGCTGACCAAGGAGCGACTGTTCGATTTGATCGGCGATATCGAATGGAACAATTGATTGACGGCGCAATTCGCAGCATCTTGGATGATCAGAAGCCTGAGGTGATCTTTGTACACGCCGAAGATCGTTTGATGTTGGTTTCAGCGGCGGATGGATTTGATTGCACTGCCATGAGTGATGCGTGTCGAGCAGCGCGCATCAGCGTGCGCGAATGGAGGATCACTGCTGAACCTCGACCGATTGTGACAGGGCGCACAGTTTGGATGATCATTCCAACAAGAACGGTTGCGGTCGAGAGAGATGCTCGCGAGAGAGCATTGTTGGAAGCGATCGGCGGGTTGGTCACAGCAGGCGAACCGCTGTTCTATTCACTTGGTCCAAGTCTTCGCCCACTTGCAGGACGATCTGATCCGTGGAGCGAAATCGCAACAACGCTTGGCGCTCGTGCAATTTCCGATGCGGTGATTGTCGATGACATCCCAGTTGCGGAAGGTCGAACAGAACGCCGTACAAAGATGGATGTGTCGGTGATTCCGTCGGACAATCCTTTGGCACAAGCGCTTGATCAACAGCGTCTGGGATTCTCAGTCGCAATTCCTGTGACAGCGATGGAATCCTCCCTCGGCATAAGCAGCCAAAGTGTGCTCGCCGCACGTGAAGGCCCAAGTCGATCGATTGAACGAGATTGGCGCAGACGGACTCCTGATCCGCGGTCCACAAAATTGATGACAGAGCCGACAAGTGTTGCAGTTGCGACCACTCGGCGTGATCCAACGTCGAAATCACTTCGCGCGATTATTGTTGGCTCGCCATCGTGGATGGTCAGTTCGGTTGTCGACTCTGCGCGATCTCTTGGTGGAGGACGCGATGCACTGTTGAATCCAGGCAACCGAGAATTTGCCGTCAACGGAGTTCTGTGGCTTGCGGGTCTCGATCAGCGTTTGGGAAATAGTGGAAGTGGCCGAGAATCACCGAGAATTGGGGCACTTTCCGTTCGCAAGCGTTTGGAGTTCACAAGTGGATTGGCACTGGGAATTCCTGCTGCGTCTGTGATGATTGGATTGATCATCTCGATGTGGAGGTCCCGAAAATGAATTGGCGAACGATCTTTCTTCTTTGGGTCTTCGCCGCACTTGTGTGGATCGGTGGATGGTTTCTTTGGAGCATCTCTGTCGATTCGCGCACAGCGCAACTCGATGAAGGATTCGCTCCAGTCTTTGTCACTGGTTCTGTGCCTTGGTCGCAAATAGACCAGATCGAAATTTCTCGTGGTGGCGAGAACATTTTCGAATTCAAGCGCAGAGATGGTCGATGGTTCCAAACATTGCCCTTTGAATTTCCGGTGGACACAGCACGACTGATGGAAGTTGTAGATCAAGCAAATGGATTGACTGCGCGTGCCGCGCTTGCGGATGTTGCCGGCAGTACCAAAGAGTTGCTGGATTCCACAGGCTTGGGCGCAGATGCGCCGTTTGTGAAACTTGCATGGAAAGAAGGTTCGGTGAAGGTTCGATTCGGGCATCGATTGCCAGCGGGATTCGCATGGATTGATCTTGGTGGCGAACAGGTACAGCCTCGCGCGGCGCGTTCGACGCTTCACGATGCTGCGTTGCAGACAGACCTGCGACAGTGGCGACAAACATCGTTGTTTTCCCGTGCAGATGTCGAGTGCGACCGATTGGTCAGCGAAAGTCCTGGGCGCGATGGGAAGACGCAGCGTTTGGAAATTGTCCGTGATGGCTCTGCGTGGAAAGTTGTGTCGCCCATTTCAACTCGAGCAGATCGTGCAGCAGTTGAGCGATGGCTTGAAGCGCTTGCGCGCGCACAGGCCAGTGGATTCGTCGTCGATCGTCCAACTCAACTGATGCCATTTGGATTGGAGAAGGCGGCAGGTGTTGTTGAAATTTATGCCTCGTCGCGCAAGACTGATGCAGATGGTCGAGTGACTGTGCAACCAATCGTGGAGCGTTTGGAAATCGGCGCGCCGATTCGACCAGGAGCAACCGATCGATTTGCACGATTGAGTGATAGACCAGATGCCATCATGGAAATTGATGGAACTGCCGTTGCAGCAGCGATTCCTCCAACGCTTTTGATGATTGATCCAACTGCGACTGGTCAGCGACCTGAAGATGTGCGTGTGATTCGACTCGAACCCATTGTTGGGGAAACTCTCAGAATCGAGCGTGTCGGCAGCGAATGGAAGTTGTCAAGCGCTTCTGGTGCGCACGCGACAACAACTGCAAAGGTCGAGGGACTCCTAGGAAAATTATGCGACAGCAGGGCATCAGAAATCACATTGAGCGCGGCGCCTGCGGATCTGATTGTTGGACGGATCGTTCTTGAATCATTTGATGGCCGTGAGATTTCGTCGGTCAATGTTTCAAGAGAGCGCAACGAAGGACGCTTTGGTGTGGACGATGGCTCTGGCGTTCTGCGAATTTTTCCGCCGAGCCTTGGACTTCGCTTCGATGCGACTGCGTTTACAAGCGAGTGAGCGAATGCGTCAATCTGTCGATTCGTTCTTGCGCCGTGGGACATAGTGCGATTTAGTCACCTTGTTTTCTGCATCGATGCGCACAACTTCGAAGCGCACTCGTCCCGCTTCGACTGCTTGTGAGATTGCGCGCTGCGCGGCAGTGAGTTGTGCCTTGCCATACTTCACGTCGATCAACACGACTTCAAGGTCTTCGAATGAACCACCGCCATCGCGTGCTTCCGTCATCCCTTTGAAGATGACATAATCGATTGGATCGCCGAGAAACTTCGAATCCGCTGGGGAATAATCAAATCCTGGCAACATCGGAGCCATCTGTTCGGCCATTTGTCCTTTTAACGTGCTGCGACTTTGCTTGACGCTTTGTTTGCGCGCGAGGTCGATCTCGCTTTGATGTGCGAGCTTCGCACGAATCAAAAACACAACAAGCAAGATGACACCGATCGCAAGTCCAAGCAAGAAGGAAGTGAGTGGGGGAAGGGGGGGCATGAGTGGGATTACCTTTATTGGTTGTTCTGCACGGCGCGTTAAACTTTGGGATGAAACGGATGCAAACTCGCTTTCACAATCGCACCAGAACGCTTGAGTCATATGTCACAGGATCGCGCGTCACCTGCAGTTGACATGGAATTTGACGTTTGACTTCTTCAATATGCGAGATGATTCCAACGATGCGGCCCTTGTCGCGAAGCGCTGTCAGTGCCTTCATCGCAGTATCAAGCGCGTCGGAATCGAGTGCGCCGAAACCTTCATCGATAAACACAGTATCGAGGGGGCGGGCACCGTGGTAAGCCTGTGCAACTTCCGCGAGCGCAAGCGCAAGTGAAAGCGATGCAAGAAAAGTCTCTCCGCCGGAAAGTGTTCTTGCGGCACGACGCGTTCCAGTATTGTTGTCGAGCACTTCGATATCAAGGCCAGCGGCTGTTCGTTTGTCTTGTGCGCCTTCACCTCTGACCAGCTCATATCTACCGTGCGAGAGTGGCCGCATGATTTCTGATGCTTGCACCAGAATGCGGTCGAGCACAGCACCAAGCACCCATGCGTGGAGTGAAAGTCGGGCCTCGTTTTTTTTCCCAATCACAATTTCGTACAAGAGTGCAACCGTTCTATAGTCAGCTTCTGACTTCGCAAGCGCAGCCAAAGCCGCCGCAAATTCTTCTCCAAACGAGCGAAGTTTCTGTGATTCGGTCGTCTGTAACAGGATGTCTTGGTCAGCCTTACCACGCTGCGCTTGCAGCTTTGAAACATCATCCATGAGTGCAGTGACATCTGTCGCCAATCGGCCAGCAAGTTGCGTTTGGAGTGCGTTATGCGTCGCGGTCGCCTGCGTCAGCCTTCGGTCAATCACTGTGAGTTCTTGATCAATCTGTTCAATGATGCCCTTGCTGCGCGATGCCGCTTCGAGACCTTCTTTGGTTGTGAATCCCGACGCCGCCATCGCTTGCGCATATGTCGCATCCGCAGCCGCGGCTTCGTTTGTAAGGCGCGCGATATCGCTTCGCAACTGCTCAAGCGCCGTATGTGCTTCATTGGAAGATTTCGATGCAGAATCAAAGTTACGACATTCCAGTACGGATAAATCATCGAGTGCTTGCAACTTTGTGAAGAGCGTCTCTTGTTCAATTTTCAGTGGAGCATCGTCCGTAATCGTTGAAGCATTCGTGAATACAACGCGCTTTTCGTCGTGTTCAGTCGCAGTTCGGTCCCGTTCCGTGGCAGCCGTTGCAAGTTGAACTTGCAGTTTTTGGATCATCCCGCGTTGTTCATCGAGCTCGGCCTGCGCTTGGTCAACGATTTCTTTTTCGACAGCGTCACTCGATGGTTGAGCTGGAGCCGGATGATCGAGGCTTCCGCAGACTGCGCACGGAAGTTGCAGCTGAAGGTCTCGAGCCAACCGCGCGGCAATTCCCTGTGCAAATTTTTGGCTTGCTTCACGAAGTTTCGCATCCAATGTGGCGATTTTCGCTTCGCCTGCTTTGAA